>DXXQ01000026.1 GCA_019416265.1 Clostridiales bacterium
TCTTTGCAGGAATTTCAGGAGCCCTTCTTGCCATGTATCAGACGACCATTCAGGCGTCCATGTTTAAATCTGCCATGACCTATGAAATTCTTCTTATTGTGGTGATCGGCGGAATCGGATCCATTACGGGAAGCTGTATCAGTTCTTTCCTTTTTATCGCTCTTTCCGAATGGCTTCTGCGCTTCCTGGACAATGAGACCTACATCGGAGATTTCCATGTGCCTTTCCTTCGCGCAGGCTTCCGTATGGTGGTATTCTCCATTGTCATTATGATCATTGTGCTGTTTTTCCGAAAGGGAATCATGGGAGAGAAGGAGTTTTCCGTAAGAGGGATTTACAATTTCTTTACCGGAAGATCCCGGAAGAAAAAAGCGGTAGAAGGAGGGGACTCCAATGGGTGAGAATGTATTAAAGGTAGAAAACATTACCATGCAGTTCGGCGGCGTGATCGCCGTGGACAATATGAATATTGAAGTAAATAAGGGGGAGATTGTTTCTCTCATCGGGCCCAACGGCGCGGGAAAAACAACGGCGTTTAACGTCATTACAGGAGTTTATGCCCCTACCAACGGAGCCATTTACTTCAACGGAAAGAAAATTATCGAAAATCATCCCCAGGGAAAGATGAAAAAAATGTATCTGGGACATGGGGACGGCAAATACAGTCATGTGATCGCGCCTACGCCGGATAAGATCACGAAGCTGGGGATTGCCAGAACCTTCCAGAATATCCGTCTTTTCAAGAGTCAGACGGTGTTTAACAATATTCTCATCGCAAAGCATCTGCGAAGAACCAGCAATCTTTTTACTGCGACGTTCCGGTTAAATGCCAGGGAAGAGGAGCAGATGAGAAAAGAGACAGACGAGCTCCTTAAGATCCTGGGACTTGAGGATGTGCGGGATGAAATGGCAACCTCTCTTCCTTACGGTAAGCAGAGGAGGCTGGAGATTGCCAGAGCCCTGGCGACGAAGCCGCAGCTTCTTTTGCTGGATGAGCCGGCTGCGGGCATGAATCCCCAGGAGACAGATGAGCTGACAGCCTTTATCGCTAGGATCCGGGATGAATTCGGTCTGACGATTTTTATGATCGAGCATCACATGGATCTTGTTATGGAGATTTCAGACAGAATTTATGTACTTGATTTCGGGAAACCTATCGCTGAGGGCGTTCCTGAGGAAATTCAGAACAACCCGAAGGTAATTGAAGCATATCTGGGAGGTGCCGCTGATGAGTAATATTTTGGAAGTAAAGGATCTGAGGGTTTCCTACGGCGGCATTCAGGCTGTGAAGGGAATCAGCTTTTGCGTACCCAAGGGGGAGGTAGTCACCCTGATCGGAGCCAATGGAGCAGGAAAAAGCTCCACCCTCCGTTCTGTGGTAGGACTGGTAAAACCCTCTTCAGGAAGCATTAAATTAAACGGTGAGGAGATTGCAGGGAAAACTCCGGAGCAGATTGTGGCAAAGGGAATCACCCTGGTTCCGGAGGGACGCCGCGTGTTTGCGGACCTTACAGTGCTTGAAAATCTGAAAGTCGGAGCCTATATGCGTAAGGACAGTCTGGAAGAGGATATTCACTGGTGTTACGATCTTTTTCCGAGATTAAAGGAACGCCACTGGCAGCTTGCGGGAACCCTTTCCGGAGGGGAACAGCAGATGCTTGCCATTGCCCGGGCGCTGATGTCAAGACCGGAGATCATTATGATGGATGAGCCCTCCCTGGGACTTGCGCCGATCATTGTAAAAGGTGTGTTTGACATTATCCGGGAGATCAATAAGCAGGGAAAAACCATTCTCCTTGTAGAACAGAATGCAAATATGGCCCTTCACGCAGCAAACCACGGTTATGTAATGGAAACCGGAGTGATCACCCTTTCCGGCACAGGCAGGGAGCTTGCAGAGAATGAATCGGTCAAGGCGGCATACCTTGGAAAAGCAAGAGGCAAAAAAGAAAAATAGAGAAGATGATAAAAAACGGCAGGAGGCAAAACAGATATAAGCCTCCTGCCGTAAGTTTTTATAAGATTTTTGTTGTCCATTTGCTGCAGTCCCACACCTCTGAAACCACATCCTGATAAAATTCAGGCTCATGGCAGATGAGGAGAATGCTTCCTTTATACTCGATGAGAGCTTTTTTCAGCGCGTCCTTGGCATCCACATCCAGATGGTTGGTGGGCTCGTCCAGGAGAAGGATGTTGGTATCCTTGTTGACCAGCTTGCAGAGGCGTACCTTTGCCTGTTCTCCTCCGCTTAATACCCGGACCTGACTTTCGATATGCTTCGTTGTCAGACCGCATTTGGCAAGGGCAGAGCGCACCTCATACTGGGTATAGGAAGGAAATTCCGCCCAGATCTCATCAATACAGGTGGTTTTGTTATCCCCCTTTACCTCCTGTTCAAAGTAGCCGATCTGAAGATTTTCACCCAGCTCACAGGAACCCTTCAGAGCAGGGATCAGTCCCAGAATACTTTTTAACAGAGTGGTCTTTCCGATACCGTTGGCTCCGACCAGGGCGATTTTGTGTCCCCGCTCCATAGAAAGGGTCAGAGGCCTGGAAAGGGGTTCGTCATAGCCGATCACCAGGTCCTTTGTCTCAAAAATATATTTGCCTGGAGTACGTCCCTGGCGGAAATGAAATTCCGGCTTGGGTTTCTCGGCTGCAAGCTCGATCACATCCATTTTGTCAAGCTTTTTCTGACGGGACATGGCCATGTTTCTTGTGGAAACACGGGCTTTATTTCTTGCAACAAAGTCTTTGAGCTCGTTGATTTCCTGCTGCTGACGGCGGTATGCGGCTTCAAGCTGTGCTTTTTTTACTGCATAGACCTCCTGGAAATGATCGTAATTTCCCACATAGCGGTTCAGTTCCTGATTTTCCATATGATAAACAAGGTTGATGACCTCGTTTAAAAACGGGATATCGTGGGAGATGAGGATAAAGGCGTTTTCGTAATCCAGGAGGTAACGCTTCAGCCATTCAATATGCTCTTCATCCAGATAGATGGTAGGCTCGTCCAGAAGAAGAATGTCCGGTTTTTCCAGAAGAAGCTTGGCAAGGAGAACCTTGGTTCTCTGTCCGCCGCTTAGATCGGTAACCTCTCTGTCAAGACCAATGTCAAGAAGGCCAAGAGCCCTGGCAACTTCTTCCACCTTTGCATCTATAATATAGAAGTCATGCATGGTAAGGGAATCCTGGATGGTTCCCAGTTCCTCCATGAGGGAATCCATTTCTTCGGGAGAGGCATCTCCCAGAGAGTCACAGATTACATTCATTCGTTCTTCCATTTCAAAAAGCCAGGAAAAGGCAGATTTCAAAACGTCCCGGATGGTCATTCCCTGGGCAAGGGAAGTGTGCTGGTCAAGGTACCCCACTCTGACATTTTTCGCCCATTCGATTTTGCCTTCATCCGGCATCAGCTTATTGGTCACAATATTGAAAAAGGTGGATTTACCTTCGCCGTTTGCTCCTACAAGCCCGATGTGCTCGCCCTTGAGGAGGCGGAAGGAAACGTCATTGAAAATGGCACGGTCTCCAAAACCGTGGGTAAGGTGTTCTACATTTAAAATACTCATGAAAAAATCCTTTCTTTTTTAAAAGTCGCCGCTGTATAAAATGCCCTGTTTTCACAGAACAAATGTCACACTTCGGTAAGCCCGGAAATATCCGGCTCTGCCATCAGGGAGTAGTTGGTGTAGTAAACCACAAAGCCGGGTTTGGCGCCTGCCGGCTTTTTCACCTGTTTTTTCTGGATGTAGTCAATCTCCACCTTCGGAGCGGTACGGCCCTTGGAATAGTAAGCTGCAAGTCTGCCCGCTTCCTCGAATACTCTGTCAGGCATTTCTCCCTCTTTATCATTTTTTACGACAACATGGGAGCCTGCCATTTTTTTTGCATGGAACCACCAGTCGTTGCCGGTGGCAAATTTAAAGGTCAGTTCGTCGTTCTGGAAGTTGTTTTTTCCAACATAAATATCGTAGCCATCACTGGATATGTAATGGAAGGGCTTTGATTTCGCCTGGGCTTTGGCACCTTTTTTGCCGGAGTAATGCTTCTTGATGTAGCCGTACTCTGTCAGTTCCTCCTTGATCTGGGCGAGGTCGCTTTCGGCAAGAGCGATATCCAGGGCATTTGAGACAGACTCCAGATGCTCGATCTCACTTTGGGTATCTGCGATCTGCTCTGTCAGAGCCTCCTCTGTTCTCTTTAATTTCCCGTATTTATCAAAATACTTCTTGGAATTCTCTCCGGGAGTGAGCGTGGGGTCGAGAGGAATGGTGATTTCCTCATTGGTATAGTAATTCAGCGCCTGAAAGGACTTGCAGCCCTCTTCAAGACCGTAACCATAGGTGTTGATCAGTTCACCGTAAATCTTATACTTATCCTTTTTGGCAGTATCCTTCATCTGCTTTTGCTGAAGACTTAATTTCTTGCGGTTGCGCTCCAGGGCAGTCTGGACGATTCTGCGCAGATCGGAGGATTTCTGACGAATACGGGTGATTGTATTCTTTGTTGCGTAGTAGGCTTCCAGCATGGAAGATACACTGTCAAAGGTCTCCTGACGATATTCGCTTCCGAATTGCTGGAAGGGCAGTACGCCGTATTCTACAGGTTCATCCCCACGGTATATAATGTTTGGCGTAAAATCCCCCTCTTTTACCTGTTCCATCAGACGGAGGAAGGTGTGGTAAAGGTGGGTTTTTGCCGCGTTATCCAGAGACTGGGGGGAATCTCCGCCGTCAAGGGAGGCGCGGTAACAGATTTCCTCTGCAATCACAGGACTCAGTCCTGTAAGGGAGGTGTACAGGGCTCTGGAAAGATTGCAGGGCCTGGAGAAGACTGTCTCCATAAATTCTTCCTCTGTAATGGTAAGAGGATCTTTCTTATCCTGGGTTTGGGGAATGAAATAGGGTCTTCCCGGGAGAACCTCGCGGACAGAGCTCATGTGGGAGGAGACATGCTTGATGCTGTCCAGGATCATATAGTTTTCGTCGCAGAAAATAATATTGCTGTGCTTGCCCATAAGCTCCATGATCAGGAATTTCCTGCAGGGATCCCCCATTTCATTCAGGTGCTCCAGCTCAAATTCCACCACGCGCTCCATTCCCTTTTGCCGGATGGCAGAGATGCGGGCGCTTCCGATGTGCTTGCGCAGAAGCATACAGAAGTTTGGGGCAGTCATAGGGCTTGGCTTATTTTTTTCCGTGAAATATATAAGAGGCAGGGAGGCGCTGGCGCTCAGAAGAAGCCTGCACTGTCCCTCCCCGCCTTTTCCTGTGATCATAAGCTCGTCAGTTTCAGGCTGGGCGATTTTGTTAAAGCGTCCGCCGCCAAGTTTTTTATTTAATTCCTGAACCATTGCAGCAATGGTAATACCGTCAAATGCCATAGAAAATTCTCCTTTCTTAACGGAGATTATTATAACACATAAAAAAAGCTGTCTCTTATA
>DXXQ01000027.1 GCA_019416265.1 Clostridiales bacterium
CTGTAAAAGAAAACAGAGTATATCTGAAAATGGAGGTATTATTTATGAACAGGAAAAAATCGTCCGGTTCCGGAAAGAAAGGCAAAATCCTTATGCTGCTTGTGATTGTTCTGGCGGCCTGTGCGTATTATTATGTGGCAATCCCTGCCATTAATATCCATGCCGGCGGATTCTGGGGATTTCTCATTGCTCTTGTCGTTTTTTGCCTGCTGCTTTACGCGGGAAAAAAAGGAGTACATTCTCCGGGAGAAATCCGGCAGTTTAAGTTGTTAAAGCTGGGAGTCGGACTGGCAGGACTTCTGGTTCTTATTTATGTTGGAGGAAGCGTTCTTTCTTCTCCGATTGTCAATGCAAAGAAATATCGGGATCTTATGGTTCCGGAGACAGGAGACTTTACAGAGGATATCCAGCAGATCAGCTATGATCAGATTCCTCTTCTTGATAAGGAGTCCGCGGCGATTCTGGGAAACCGTAAAATGGGAAGCATGGTGGACATGGTATCACAGTTTGAGGTGAGCAATCTGTATTCCCAGATTAACTATCAGGGACGTCCGGTCCGAGTTACTCCCCTTGTGTACGCAAGCCCGATCAAATGGCTGACCAATATGAGCAAAGGTATTCCGGCTTATATTACGATTGATATGGCAACACAGAATACAGAACTGGTGAAAATGAAGGACGGTATCCGGTACTCGGAGGCAGAATATTTTAACAGAAACATTTACAGACATCTTCGTTTCAAATATCCTACTTACATTTTTGACCAGCTCAGCTTTGAGATTGATGAGGAAGGAATTCCTTATTGGGTATGCCCTGTGAAGAAGTTTAATATCGGACTTTTTGGCGGACAGACCATCGGAAGAGTGGTTCTCTGTAATGCGGTGACCGGTGAATGTAAGGACTATAAAATCGAGGATTGCCCTACATGGGTGGACCGTGCCTATCCTGCAGAGCTTCTGGTGGAGCTCTACAATTACCATGGAACCCTGATTAATGGTTTTATCAACAGTGTTCTGGGACAGAAGGGATGCCTGAAAACAACAGAGGGATATAACTATCTTGCCATTGACGATGACGTATGGGTATATACCGGCGTTACTTCTGTAAGCGGCGACCGCTCTAACGTAGGCTTTGTACTGATGAACCAGAGGACAAGAGAAACAAAATATTATGAGATACCGGGAGCTGAGGAGTATTCTGCTATGGAATCTGCGGAAGGCCAGGTACAGAACCTGGGATATCAGGCAACCTTCCCCCTGCTTTTAAATATTGCGGATGAACCTACGTATTTTATTGCCCTGAAGGATAATGCAGGACTGGTAAAAAAATATGCCATGCTGAATATCCAGAAGTATCAGAACGTAGCAATCGGAGATACCGTAAAACAGTGTGAAAAAACATATCTGAAGATGATTAAGGGAAGCAGCGCCGCAGTTGCGGGAGAAAACACGAAAAAGCTTTCCGGTGAAATTAAACGTATGGCGCAGGGCGTTATTGATGGAAATACCCATTATTATATTGTGCTGGAAGGCCATGATGATCAGATTTTTGATGTGCCGATCACAGATTTTCTTGGTATTGTTAAATATGATGTGGGGGATCAGATTACGATTTCCTACAATGAAGCAGAGCCGGCCAATACGGTAGTATCTGTAGAAGGGGCTGCAGGCAGTGCCGAAGGAAGTGTGGAAACAGGGGAAAGCACAGTCGACACAGAAACAGATGCTGCGTAATGCGGCATCTGCCTTAAGGATGCCGGATTGAGATGAGAAATCTTAATCCGGTATTTTTTTTGAAGAAAGGAGAAGCGCAGAATGGCGAGAAAAATACTGACCCTTTCTATTGGGGAAGACCTGGAAAATACCTCTGTAGAGCAATTGTTGAAAGGGGAATTTCATTTATCAAAGAGGGAAATAAGCAGAGCGAAATTTCAGGAAAACGGAATCTGTCTCAATGGAGAAAAGGTACGGGTAAACCGGAAGGTGAAAATGGGGGACTGTCTGACGGTTTCTTTTGAGGAAGAAAAGACTTCCGATATTCTGCTTCCGTCAGAAGGAAAGCTTTGTGTGCTGTATGAGGATGAAGATCTGCTCATTGTCAATAAGCCGCCTATGATGCCTACTCAGCCGACAGGCCGTCACGCCGCCTGTTCTCTTTGCAATCTTGTGTATGCATATGCTCTTGAGCATGAAAAGAATCCGTTGATCCGGCCGGTCGGAAGACTGGATATGGAAACGTCAGGCATCGTTGTATTTGCAAAAAACCAGATTGCAGCATCGCGACTTTCTGCTCAGAGAATGGATGGTACTTTTGAAAAAATATATTATGCCTTTGTCACGGGAAAAATGGAGAATAGAAGGGGAATCGTTCGTGAATCCATTGGAACTGCAGGGTTCAAAGATGGGAGAGAAAGGATCAGGATGCAGGTGCGGGCAGATGGAAAGCCTGCAGTTACTTTATATGAAACAGTAAAAAATTATGAGGAGATGACATTGGTGCGTCTCAGGCTGAAAACAGGAAGGACGCATCAGATTCGGGTACATATGAGCTGGCTGGGACATGCTCTTTTGGGAGATCAGTTGTACGCGGAAAAAGAGCAGGTATCGTTCTTGTTTTCCAGAGCAGCTCTTCATGCGGGACAGGTGAGACTGCGTCAGCCTTTTACCGGAGAGACGATCTGTGTTTCAGCCCCGTTTCCGGAGGATTTCTGCAAGGCGGACAGAGCGCTTTTGACAGAGGAAGGGATATACGATTTCACTGTGTTCTCAAAGGAAGAAGAACCGGTTTACAATGCAGAACAATAAAAGAGTGTATGGAGAAAACAAAAATGGAGAAAAAACAGCAAAATCAGGATTTTATCATACGTAAGGCAAGGGAAGAGGAGCTGCCGGAGATTTTTCAGATTTATGAAACAGCCCGCGCATTTATGAGGCAGACAGGAAATGAAACCCAGTGGGGCAGCAAGTATCCTCCCGAGCAATTGGTGAGAGAGGATTTGAGAAAGGGACAGCTATATGTGGCAGAACAATCCGGTATATTACAGGGAGTCTTCATGTTTGCAATCGGAGCAGATCCTACCTATGCTCATATTGAAGAGGGAAGCTGGAGTTCCCGGGAACCATATGGTGTGATCCACCGTGTGGCAAGCGCGGGGAAATCCCACGGACTGATTCCTGCAGCGCTGAAATATTGCAGGGAGAAAACAGCGCATCTGCGCATCGACACCCACGAAAATAATCATGTTATGCAGCATGTGCTGGAAAAGAATGGATTCAGGAAATGCGGGATAATTTATACGGAAGATGGAAGCCCGCGCATTGCGTTTGAGTTTATCTCAGTCGAGAAGACACCCACTTCTATAAGCGGTGAGCTAATTACAAACTTGTCTCAGTGGGAGTCCAATCTCCGACTGAGATAAACGCTCCGCGAGGATGCGCAGCAATTCTAAGAAGAATGTGTCAGCTGACGCTGACTAGAATCGCGCGCCAAGTCTCACGTGCGTTCGACTTGAACAGATTAAAAACAGTGTTGATTTTTCCGGAGAATGTCTATTATAATGAAAACACAGGAACATCATGTAAGGCTAAGAGTGATAAGGGAAGGTGATTTTGAAAAGAGAAGTTGCTTCCACAGAAGAGAAAACTCCTGTAGATATTGACAGTTTGGAAGAAAATACAATCAGAAGAAGTGATTCAAAGTACATGAGATGCCGCGTAATCATTTACCATTACGATAAGCTTTTAATCTTAAAGAAGCGAGGTGTTAATGTGCAGGAAACAGAACAGATTGTAAGGAATGAAGCAGATTTACAGATGATAAAAGAACTCCGTCTGATGGATGATGACTTTTTTTCAGAAGCCCTGGATGGAAAAATCGAAGCAGTTGAGTATATTCTGAGAACCATTTTGGAACGTGATGATATAAAAGTGAAATCAACAAAGGCGCAGGTAGAATACAAAAGTGCAGCAAAGCGTTCCATAAAGCTGGATATCCAGGCAGAAGATGTGAGCGGAAAGATCATAGATATAGAAATACAGCGTTCCGACCGGGGCTCAGGAGTGAAAAGGGCACGATTTCACAGCAGTATGATTGATCGGACACTGCTCAGTAAGGGAGAGGATTTTGAAAATCTGGTGGATACATACATAATCTTTATTACCGAGAATGATAAATTTGGTATGGGGATTCCGCTCTATCATGTTGAAAGAAGAATTGAAGAAATGGATTATGCGTTGTTTGGAGACGGAGCACATATTCTATATGTAAATGGTGAATATAGAAATATGGAACATCCTGTAGGCTGCCTGATGCATGATTTTAACTGCAAAAATGCAGAAGATATCATAAATCCGCTGCTTGCAGAAGAAGTCAGATACTTAAAGGAGACAGAAGGAGGTCGAGACCAGATGTGTAAACTTTTAGAAGATATGAGAGCAGAAGTCGCAGCAGAAGCTGCTGCTAAAGCTGCTCATAAAAAAGCAGTAAGCACTGCATTAAAAATGTTGTCAAGAGAGGTCTATTCCATGGAAGAGATTGCAGAACTTAATGGTTTGCCATTAGAAGAAGTTCAGGAGTTGTCCAAAAAACAAACCGCATAAGAGGGATGAGTCTGGGGTGCTTATTCCTATAATTTCCAGAATTAAAAAAAAGTATAGGTGTTGACACGAGAATGTATGTTTGATAAACTGAAACAAACATACGTTCTTGCTTTCGCTGAATACGCGTAAGCTAAAATTCTGGAAAGAAGGGGATAGGGTTGAGCAGGGATGTGAAAGCGGCTTATAAGGAACAGGGCGATTTTGTAAACTGTGGTCAGGAAGCAGCAGTGAAATGCTGGTTTACATCGAAAGGGAATCCCATGCCGTTGATGTTAAAGATTATGTCAGGCAATGAAGTGATCGCAGTTGATCACATAGAAGTTCTGTCTGCTGACAGCAGGAGAGAATTTGGCACAGTAAACTGGTTTTTCCGCTGTCAGGCGCCGATACATGGAAGGATGCTGGAATTTTTTCTGATGTTTTATTCAAAGGAATGCAAATGGAAGATCTTTGTGTAAATTAGAGAAACAGGATAGGAAATCGAGAACAAGAAATCTCAAACGGAGATGCCTTTTTATTATGTTGAAAAGAAGAAGTGAAGAGATAGACCTGGCAGGAAGCAGATATTCTATGTAAGAGACTGCAGACTATTACAAAGAGGATATCCGGGATAGATAGCCCCTTTTGTAAATGTAAAAAAGAAATCAAAAACAGTACGCTTTGCGCCAAAACCTCTACTGATTTATTTCAGAGATGACAGAGCTCTTTAATTCCTTTAACAGCTCCTCCATGGTCTTATGAAGAACCGGATGACGGAGATGAGGCGCAATCTGGTTGATGGGAACCAGGACAAAATCCCGATTCTGAAGATCTATGTGAGGAATATGAAGTGTTTCGGTATCCAGCACCAGATCGTCATAAAAAAGAATATCCAGATCCAGGGTACGCGGTCCCCAGTGTATGAGCCGTTCTCTGTGCGCAGCCTGTTCTATGGCATGGAGCACGTCCAGCAGTTCTTCCGGAGAATACAGGGTGCGAAGCTCCAGAACACTGTTTAAAAAGTCATCCTGCTCAACACCGCCATAAGGTTTGGTCACCAGATAATCGGCAACTTTGATTACCTGACAGCAGGGATCTTCCTTCAAAAGACAGACTGCCTGATCAAGATGTGCCCTGGTATCTCCTATATTGGAGCCCAGTGCAAGATATGCCTGATGCCAGCCCCTTGAAATTTGAATGGAAACGGTATCCAAAGGCAGTCCTATGGGCGCCCATGGTTTTTGGATTTCCAGATCCACCTTTTCAATCCGTGGAAAGGTCAGCAGGATTTTTTCGGCGAGCTGTTCCACTACAGTCTCAATTAATTGGAAGGTATGTCCCTCCACGAATTCTTTCATCAGATGGCTGACTTCTCCATAATGTGTAGAAAACTCCAGAGAATCTGTTTTTCCCGCCTTTCTTACATCTGTATATAACACGGCGGAAAGGACAAATTTTTGTCCCAGCTCGTTTTCCGCAGGGAAAACTCCATGTTTTGCAAAAACCTCAAGATTTTGTATGGTAATCTTATCCATTGCAGTTCCCCTTTCACTTAGAAAGAATGGCTTCGGTCATACGAATAGCACGAAGATTTTCTTTTACATCGTGAACACGAACAAAAGAGCAGCCCTTCATTACACCGATAACCGTAGTCGCCAGAGTTCCTTCTACACGTTGGTCGGAAGGCAGATCCAGAGTCAGTCCGATCATGGATTTGCGGGAGGTTCCAAGGAGAACAGGGTAGCCAAGACTGTGAAGAAGTTCCACATGATTGGTAATGGCAAGATTTTCATTCAGGCTTTTGGCGAATCCTACGCCTGGATCCAGAATGATTTTGTCCTCTGCAACCCCTGCTTTTTGGGCGATATCCACAGAAATCTGAAGGTCAGAAATCACATCCTTTAAAAAGTCCTGATAAACAGCTTCTTTGCGATTGTGCATCAGACAGCATGCTGCTCCGTATTTTGCAGTTAATTCTGCCACACGGGTATCATAACGAAATCCCCAGATATCGTTGACCAGATCGGCGCCAGCCTTAAGCGCTGCCTCTGCTACAGCGCCTTTGTAGGTGTCGATGGATACCGGAATATCGAACCTTGATCGGACTGCCTCGATTACCGGAGCGACACGGGAGATTTCCTCTTCATCTGTAATCTGTTCATGTCCGGGACGGGTGGATTCACCGCCGATATCAATGATGGAAGCACCTTCCTGTATCATTTCTTCTGCGTGGAACAGGGCTGCATCCAGGTTGTTGAATTTACCTCCATCCGAAAATGAATCGGGGGTGACATTTAAAATCCCCATTATATAGCATTTGTGTTCTGTGTCAAAAAATTTATTTCCAATGATCATGCTTCTATTCCTCATTTCTTTCTTCAGTTTATAAATAAATATTCAGGTTACGCTTTTCTTCTGTCCAGTTACAGGCAGAAGCGGCTGGACAGGAAAAGCAGCTGCGGGACATTTTATCTGCAAGACGCAGGCAGGCGGAAAACGGTTCAAATGTCTCCTGACTGTCCTGACCACGATGTTTTAAAATTGCATATTTAACAGTGTAAATCTCCTGTTGGGAAAAACCGCAGGAAGGAAGAATCTGTTCACACAAGGCTGCGCTTGCTTCGTCATGAGGCGTTCCATCGAAAAGCTCGTGATATCTTCCAAGATCATGCATCAGAGCTGCAGCATAAAGAAGCTCTCTGGAAAGTCCGTATCCATGCTCAAGATTTAAGATCCAGGCAATCCGGGCTACATCCAGGAAATGCTCCAGCGTATGCTTACAGAATTCCCTTGTCTGTTCAGCTTCCTGAAGCTTCTGAAACTGTTCCTGATAAACCGGATGATTCCAGAGCAGGGAAAGTCGACTGTAATATTCCTGCTTTTTTACAGATTCCAGAGTGATATTCATGACCGCACCATCTGATAAAAGGACTGCTGAAGAAGAAAATCTTCTGCAAAGGCTCCACGAACCACCGTAGTTACAGTTTTGGTACCCGGCTTCTGAACCCCGCGCATGGTCATACACATATGTTCTGCCTCGATCATGATCATGATTCCCTTTGGTTTCAGGTAAGTTTCCATAGCGTCGGCAATCTGGGCTGTCATATTTTCCTGAATCTGGGGACGACGGGCAAAAACTTCCACTGTTCTTGCAAGCTTACTCAGTCCTGCCACACGGCCGTTGGGGATATAGGCCACATGTGCTTTTCCATAAAAGGGCAGCAAATGATGTTCGCAGGTGGAATAAAAAGTAATATCTTTTTCCAGTACCATATTGTTTTCAGT
Source organism: Clostridiales bacterium (assembly GCA_019416265.1). Taxonomy (GTDB): domain Bacteria; phylum Bacillota; class Clostridia; order Lachnospirales; family Lachnospiraceae; genus Blautia_A. The sequence goes on from DXXQ01000027.1 coordinate 7,863, forward strand.
GGCTGTAAACTGCTTGCCTAAATGTACTCCTGCGTCTTCGGTAAGTCCTCCATAAATCTGATTGCACATTTTCGCAATGCGGTCTGGTGTTTCCAGTAAGCCTTCTCTTGTGATGTCCTCACCGATTCCTTCCAGTATCAGCCGGACACCTTCCTTGATTTTTTCGTAATCCATGTAGCTCGTACCTCCTGTGTTTTGACTTTCGGGATGTCGGCCTTCTTTAAGACTTATATTTCTGCATAACAAAAAACATCCCGATGTGAAAGAGCATCTGGAATAAATAATGACGTATCCCTTCACAATCGCGATGTAAGCATCTGTGTTTGCAACGGGTGCGAATTCCATATCGTAAATCGGCGCTGAGACCGATTTTTCGTTTCTGCGGCAACTCCCCATCCACGGAACACTTAACGCATGAAATCCTATTTTGCATCTATTATTTATATTTTGAACAGCGATCCATTTCAGGATAACGCTCTTCTTTGAAAAGTATATCATTTTTTTTGAAAATTTTCCAGTTTTTTCAAGAATTATTTTATTATTTCCCTGAGAATTGTTATTGTCACACGGCACTATCCCGCAAGTGATCAGAAGTGAATTTTAGGTGAAAAGAAGTGCAGCGCTTGCCATCGTATGAGGAAAATGCTAACATGGAGACAGAGAAAAGGATACCAGGATCATCTGGAGTGGATGGAAGATTGCTGCTGTTTTGAGAGAGCATTTTGGAGGCTGAGAAGAATATGAGGAAAGTAAGTTTATTTATTTCGATGAGTCTTGACGGATATATCGCGGATCGCAAAGGTGGTGTAGACTGGCTGGGCGGGCAGGATGCGGAAGCAGAAACGCCGGATACGTATTCTGAGTTTGTAAAAGATATTGATACAATATTGATGGGATGGAATACGTATCATCAGATCGTCACGGAACTTTCGCCGGATACGTGGGTATATGAGGATTTTACCACTTATGTTATCACACATAAGGCAAATACCTCCTCTGAAAATATCCGGTTTGCAGGTGAAAATCCTGTTGAGCTGGTAAAGAAGCTGAGAGAAGAGACTGGCAAGGGGATTTGGATCTGCGGTGGGGCGAATCTTGCCGGACAGCTGATACGGGAGGATTTGATTGACTGCTATTATATTACGGTAATACCAACACTCCTGGGGGACGGCATCAGGCTGTTTGGAAAGGAAAAGACCGGGATTGATCTGAGACTTATCCATACCCGGGCTTATAATGGTATGGTGGATCTGGTTTATGTACGAAGATGATAAAATGGAGGAAACTGTGAGATGAAAGCATTAACTTATATAGAACATGGGAAATTTCGGTTGACGGAAAAGCCAAAACCGGAGTTACAGCATCCGCGTGATGCGATTGTCCGTGTTTCACTTGGTTCTATTTGTACAAGTGATCTGCATATCAAGCATGGTTCGGTGCCGAGAGCGGTTCCGGGCATTACCGTGGGTCATGAGATGGTTGGCATTGTAGAACAGACAGGAGATGAAGTGACCACAGTTCGCCCCGGAGACAGGGTGACTGTGAATGTAGAAACCTTCTGTGGCGATTGTTTTTTCTGTAAAAATGGCTATGTGAATAACTGTACCGACCCCAATGGCGGCTGGGCGCTGGGATGCCGTATTGATGGAGGACAGGCAGAGTATGTCCGGGTTCCATATGCAGATCAGGGATTGAATAAAATTCCGGATTCCGTGACAGATGAACAGGCGCTGTTTGTGGGAGATGTACTTGCCACCGGCTTTTGGGCGGCAAAGATTTCTGAAATCCAGCCGGAAGATACCGTTCTGATCCTTGGAGCAGGGCCAACGGGAATTTGCACTCTTCTGTGTGTGATGTTAAAAAATCCGAAACAAATTATTGTCTGTGAGAAGGATGAGACGAGACGCCGGTTTATCCGGGACCATTATACACAGGTATTGACCTGTACACCGGAAGAATGTGAAGAATATACCCGGAAATATTCCGATTATGGCGGCGCGGACGTAGTGCTGGAGGTGGCCGGTGCAAAGGATACCTTTGAACTGGCATGGAAATGTGCCCGTCCAAATGCTATTGTGACCATTGTAGCGCTTTACGATGAGCCGCAGACACTGCCGCTTCCGCAGATGTACGGCAAAAATCTGACATTTAAGACCGGCGGAGTGGACGGCTGTGATTGTGCTGAGATTTTGCAGCTGATTGCAGAGGGAAAGATTGATACCACACCCCTGATCACGCATCATTTTGCGTTGGAAGAAATAGAAGAAGCTTATCGTATTTTTGAAAATAGACTGGATGGTGTTATCAAAATTGCGATTACAGAAAAATAAGGTTATCGGAACTTATAAAAAAGGTTAAAAAGTAAAGCAGGTTATCGCCAGATTACTGCAAAAGGAACAGATGAGCCCTGCCTGTAGCGGATGATGAACTATTATTGTAAAGAGACGGAATAATTATTTTGCAGAGGGACTTGAACCCAGGGAAGCGGCAGAGAGTGAAAAGATTGTAAAATCAGGAAACAGCATGTGAATTTCAGATAAAGCGAACAGGAACGGCTTGCTATTACCGGGGCAAAATGTTACCATAAAAAGAATAATGGAAATGAAAGCGTAATGGGAGGTGTCATATGAAAGATATCAATATACCTGTAGGCATTGCCGATTTTGGAGAAATCAGAAAAGGGAATTACTACTATATAGATAAAACAGGGTTGATCGAAGAAATTTTACGAACTCCGGGAACAAAGGCAACGCTGGTCACACGCCCCCGCCGTTTCGGGAAATCTCTGGGAATGAGTATGCTGGCGCATTTCTTTGATATTCGAGAAGACAGCAGAAAACTGTATTCCGGATTAAAAATATCCAAAAACAAAGAACTGTGTGAAAAGTGGATGAATCAGTATCCGGTAGTGCTTGTTTCACTTAAAAGTGTAGATGGAATGAGTTTTGATGCTGCATACGCTCAGGTGTCATATGTGATGGCTGAACTATATAAAAAGTACTTATATCTCATGGAGAGTGAAAAAATTAATTCATTTGATAAAGCTCTTTTTTCTGATATTGCAGCACAAAAAGCAAGTCCTGAGGCTATAAAAAATAGTTTATATAAATTGACACAGCTCCTTTCGATTTATTATGGGAAATCAGTTGTTTTACTCATTGACGAATATGACGTGCCAGTAGCAAAAGCAAATGCCAATGGTTATTATGAGCCGATGCTTGATATGATAAGAGGAATTTTAAGCACTGCTCTGAAAGACAATATGTTTCTCAAATTTGCAGTCGTAACAGGCTGCCTGAGGATTACGAAAGAAAGTATCTTTACGGGACTAAATAACTTTACGACCGATACGATTCTGGACAACCGCTATGATGAATTTTTTGGATTTTCTCAGGAAGAGGTAGACAAGTTCCTGGAAGATACCGGGTTGACAGGCCATGCAGAAGAAATGAAAGAATGGTATGACGGATATCGTTTTGGAGATGTAGATGTATACTGTCCGTGGGATGTGGTAAATCATGTGAATAATTTGTTGATAGATCCGAAGATCAAGCCGATTGGGTATTGGAAAAATTCCAGCGGAAATGAGATTATTCGTTCCTTTATCGACTATTCCGGACCGGCAATCACACAAAAACTGGAAAAACTGCTGTCAGGGGAGTACATTGTTGAGAATATTCAGGCTGATATTACGTATGATTATCTTCATTCCACAGAAGATAATCTGTGGAGTATTCTCTATCTTACGGGATATCTGACACGGGAAAAAGATGGGGAACTGATGCATGATCTTCCACAGGACTGTTATGCGATAAAGATCCCCAATAAAGAGGTCAGGGAAATTTTTGAGACGACCATCAAAAAATGGTTTGCGGAAAGTGCACAGAAGATGGACAGAAAGGCTTTGTTTGCATCTATATGGAATGGAGACGCAGAAAAAGCTACTGTGGAAATGTCGAAATTGCTCCGCCGTACTATAAGCTATTATGATTACAGAGAAGACTTTTACCATGCTTTTTTCGCAGGGATTTTTGCCGGGGCAGGATATGTAGTGCAATCAAATAAAGAACATGGAGAAGGACGCAGCGACATTGTTGTGCAGGATTATGCAGGGGACCGTGTGGCAGTGTTTGAAGTAAAATATGCGAAGCATCGGGAAGAGTTAGAGTCAGACTGTCAGAAAGCCCTTGGTCAGATAGATGAAAAAATGTATGCAGAAGAATTTCAGGACAATTATTCAGAGGTTATCTGTTATGGGATTGCATTTTATAAAAAACGATGCATGATACTGAAAAAATAGAGAGGCATAAAAGGCGGAAGAATAGATATTTTGGGCTTTATAAGAAGCTGTGGAGAAAAGATACAAGATTTTTTACGGCCTCTGTCAAGCAGGGCTGGTCTGACCAGCCCTGTCAGCCTCTACTTTTTATCAAACTCAACTGAGAAATAATAAACATATCCATTCTTAAAATTATCTACTTCCCCTGCTTCAATATTTTCAATTGGAAGAGTAGGTATGCCATTTTTGCCGTATAAAAATGCAATTAAAGATTGTTCGTTATTGTAGTGGATATTCTCTTGATCCTGAATGCTTACTGCTGCGCTTCCGGAATATTCGCTGCTTTCTTCTCTTTCCAAAATAGGAATTTCCGTCGAATACTTTACTTCATTATCTGCTTCGATCAAACGAATAAATCCTTTATCAAATTGAGGAACTAATGCAATAATGCCTTCTTTTGGAGATTCATAGTCACTATAATCCATTAAACCAACTTCTCTTTTAGAGACTAATTTACCATTTTGATATTCTGTAACATAAAATGTCAGCAATTTAAATGGATTTATTGTATGATACCGAAATAAAAATGCACCCTCCGGCCCTGAGAGTAATTCAGCAGTTTTTACTTCTAAACTGTCTTTTGATAAAGGTTCCATATAATTTTTCGCAGCATTTTGTTTGTAAATGGCAGTTCCGACAATCACGATCATCGCAAATAAGCTGATTGACAATAGGTATATGATTTTTTTGAAATTTTTTTGTATTTGTTTACTGTCTTTTATAATATACAGTAGATTACTCTCGGATTTCTTTTCAATTTCTTCTATTTGTATATCTTCTCCGGGTGAACTACTCGGTAATTGAATTGCCGAGCATCTAGTTGCAAGGCTGTGCCTTGCAGTTCTAGTGGTGTGTCCATAACACCGCTACTGCTATCCTTACGGATTACACAGCTACTTTGATGATTTTCGGATCTGATAGTCCGGACACGGACAGCTTTTGTTTGTTTCCGGATACAGCAAAATATTTTCTTAAAATGTTATATGCTCCAACAGCATCTGCCTGAAAAATAACTGCGCCATCCTTATAAAGCCCCCGCATACAGCGGTTTGTTTTAACTGCACATCCCTTTGATACTTCTTTCGAAAAAGGCGAACAC
>DXXQ01000028.1 GCA_019416265.1 Clostridiales bacterium
GTTCTTTATGGTTTTGACCCCAACATCATTATATAGAGAATGACAGATTTTCGCGAGTGGGAAACAATGCTTTGAATTGTAAAAAATGAAGAAGACAATCTTGATAAGATTTTGGCAGGAGCAAAATATGTATTTATTTCAAAACAATTTTATGAATGTAAAATCTTTATAATAATATGCAGGCGGTTATTGATTAACATTATGTAGAAATGCTACATAGGAAGGAGCGCCACAGTATGATTACAGATCAGATACGGGAAGCAATTCCCAAGATGAGAAAATCTGAACGGCAGGTTGCAAAGTATATGCTGCTCCATGCGGATCAGATAGAACAAATTTCATTGGAACAGCTTGCAAAGAATACAAATGTCAGCCAACCCACAGTTTTGCGTATGATTAAGACAGTTGGGTATAAGGGACTTAAAGAGGCAAAAATAGCCTTTATCGAGGAACGATTGAGGAGTCGGGAACGAGAATCTCATGATATTCTTGGAATGCAGGTTCAGAAAGATGACCAGATAGCGGATGTGCCGGGAAAAATTATAGGAAATACAATTCAATTATTGCAGGATTCTTTACAGGCAATATCTGCAAAAGCATTGGAAAAAGCAGTGAAAACAATAGAAAAAGCAGAGAAAATCATTATTTACTCGGTGGAAAATTCTAACACGGTATCGTACGATTTGATGACAAAATTGTTGTATCTGGGAATTGACTGCGAGTTTACTGAGGATTATTATCTGCAAAGCATCCGGGCAGGACACATGAAGGAGGGAGAGGTGGCGATCGGTATTTCTTATACCGGAACTTCTACAAATACAGTAGATGTATTAAAACAAGCCAAGAAGAGTGGCGCTACTACAATTGCCATTACCAATTTTACGGATACACCGTTAGTAAAGTACGCAGATATTGTTATTTTAACGTCAAATGAACAGCTGCTTTATGGCGATGACATTTTCTCCAGAACGATTCATTTAGCTGTGGTGGATATGATTTACACGGGATTGATCATAAATCAATATGACAAATATAAAAAACGTATGAAAGAAAGCGGGAAGCTGATTCAGTCCCGTAGATATGAATAGAATATGTAATATGTAAAAGGTTTTAAATATGTAGAAAAACTACATGTTTAAAACCTTTTTTGTAAAATACAGGGAAAAAAGTTTAACATGGATTTGATTGAAAAAAAGCTGTTTAGATGATAGGTTTGAAAATGTAATCCGAAATTGCGGATCATATGAATGCGTTTATTTTGGAAGAAAGGAGTCAGTTATGTTAGAGCTGAAAAATGTTGTAAAAAAATATGATGGCATCACAATTTTAAATGATGTATCGTTGGATATTAAAACAGGAGAAATCGTATCAATTCTGGGACCTTCGGGAAGCGGAAAGACTACATTATTAAATTTGATTTTAGGTATTACCGGCGTTAACAGCGGAAAAATTTATTATGATGGTCATGATATTACAAATGTTCCAATGGAAAAAAGAGGATTTAATATAGTATTTCAGGATTATGCATTATTCCCAAATTTAAATGCCTACGAAAATATTGTTTATGGTCTTAGAAATAAACCTGATATTTCAAGTAAAGAGGAAGTAGAAGAATTTATTCGTCTGTTAGGTTTGGAGGAGCATTTAGATAAAAAAATCGATCAGTTGTCCGGTGGACAGAAACAGCGTGTGGCTCTTGCAAGAACTATGGTAATGAAACCAAAGATTCTTTTGCTGGATGAGCCGCTCAGTGCATTGGATGGGGTGATTAAGGAATCTATTAAAAGTAAAATAAAGGAGATTGCAAGAGAATTTGAACTTACTACGATTATTGTAACACATGATCCTGAGGAAGCGCTAACCTTATCGGATCGGGTGTTGATCATCAATGAAGGGAAGATATCTCAGTATGGAAAACCGAATGAAATTATACACAAACCGCAGAATTCCTTTGTACAGAATTTCATCCTAAATCAGTTGGAGATTAAGAGAAAGAATATTTATCATTTATTTGATATATGTGCAGTAACTGCTTGAAGAAAATATTTGGAGTAGAACAATGGTAAAACAAAAAAATATTGAAATCAAAGTAATCTTTGCTGCTGTATGTCTGTTGTTTGGGATTTTTCTGATAGTACCCATATCTATGATTCTGGGGAAATCTTTTATTGGTGAATCCGGTTTTACTTTGGAATTTTACAGAAATGTGTTTCAGGGAAGAGATTTTGGGAAGATTTTTGCGACAAGTGTAGGGATTGCAATGCTCAGTGCGGTAATTACAACAATCCTGGCATTTATACTTGCTTACAGTATTCATTTTACCAATATCCATAAGGCGTTGAAAAAAATCATCAAAGCACTGGCAGTTATGCCAATGCTGTTGCCGACTATTACATATGGTTTTGCAATTATTTATACTTTTGGAAAACAGGGACTTTTGACAAAGGTACTTGGAAGACAACTGTTTGATGTATATGGATTAAGTGGTCTGCTAATTGGTTATGTAATTTATACACTTCCTGTGTCTTTTATGCTCATCAACAATACAATGGGATACATAGATAAAAAGTATCTGGTTGTGTCAAGAGTAATGTGCGATCGTGTAAGCCAGACATTTTATCAGACTATTCTGCGTCCGTTATATGGGACGTTAGCCGCTTCTGTAATTCAATGTTTTTTCTTGAGCTTTACGGATTTTGGTATTCCTGCTTCAGTAGGCGGCAGAATTGATGTGGTAGCCGGAGTTTTGTACAACGAAATGCTGGGAAGTGTTCCTAATTTCAATAATGGCGCCGTGGTTGCAATCATGATGTTGCTGCCATCTGTAATCAGCATTGCAGTGTTAAGCTATCTGGAACGCTACAATATCCGCTATAACAAAGTTTCTGAAATTGAGATTAAGAAATCTGCGGCAAGAGATGTGATATTTATAGTAATTTCAGGTTTTATTTTGCTATGTGTACTGAATGTTTTTGCAGTAATCGCTATTGTGCCATTTGTCAGGGAATGGCCCTATAGAATGACATTTACAATAGAACATTTTGCTGCTGTATTTTCAGATCAGGCATTGGTAAAAGTTGTAAAAAATTCAATCCTGACGGCAGTTTTAACAGCAGTAACAGGTTCTCTGGTGGCATATGGAGCAGCATTAATTACAGCTAGAAGTGCAATTTCCCATAAGTGCAAAAAAATCATAGAAAGTATTTCATTAGTGACAAATACTGTTCCGGGTATGGTACTGGGTATTGCTTATCTGCTTACATTCACCGGAACCGGTTTGCAGAATACGATTGCGATTATTATTTTTTGCAACATCATTCATTTCTTTTCGACACCATATTTGATGATGAAAAGTTCACTGGAAAAAATGAACGCATCGTGGGAAACAACAGCAAGATTGATGGGAGATAACTGGTTAAAGACGGTACTTCGCGTCGTAACGCCTAATGCAATAGCTACGATACTGGAAGTATTCAGTTACTATTTTGTAAATGCAATGGTAACGGTCAGCGCCATCATATTTATTACCGGCGCGAGAACAATGGTGATTACTGCAAAGATTAAGGAATTGCAGCACTATGCAAAGTTTAATGAAATATTTGTATTGTCGTTGCTGATTCTGATATTGAATATTGCAGCGAAGGCGTTATTTGGAAAAATGGCAAATTATAGAAAAAAAGAAGAGAACAAAAGGAGCCTGTTATGAAAAAAAGATTGAAAAAAGCAGTGACATTTTTGGTGTGTGGAACCTTGGCAGTATCAACATTGGCCGGCTGTGGAGCAAAGGCAGAAGAGGTTGTTATTTACTCTAATGCAGATGATGAGGCCATAGAGGGAATGAAGAAAACTTTGGATGAGAACGGATATGACGGAAGGTATATCATTCAGACTTTCGGAACCAGCGAGTTGGGAGGAAAGCTTCTTGCAGAAGGGACGAATATAGAGGCTGATATGGTTACAATGAGTTCGTTTTATTTAGAAAGTTCTCAGGAAGAAAACAATATGTATGCAGATTTAACCTTTGAAACAGGCGCTTTGGAGAAATATCCTTCCTATTATACACCGATTACTTCGCAGGAGGGAGCAATCATCGTAAACACAGAGGAGATGAAGAGCAACAATCTCCCGATGCCAACTTCTTTAAAAGATCTGGCAAACCCTGAATATGAAGGCTTTCTATCCGTGACAGATATTGCCGGTTCATCTACCGCATGGCTGATGATTCAGGCATTGGTCAGCGAATATGGTGAAGAGGGTGCGAAAGATGTACTGACTGGAATTTACAAAAATGCAGGTGCTCATTTAGAGGATTCTGGTTCAGGACCAATCAAGAAAGTGCGCGCAGGAGAGGTGGCAATCGGGTTCGGACTAAGGCATCAGGCAGTAGCTGATAAAGAAGATGGACTTCCGATTGACTTTGTAGACCCGATAGAAGGCAATTTCTCATTGACAGAATCTGTGGCAGTCATTGACAAGGGAGAGAATACCAATCCATTGGCGATGGAAATGGCAGAATGTATTATAAAAAAAGGCAGAAGTGAGATTATCAAATATTATCCAAACCCGATTTATGAGGGGGAGACTGCCAATGCAGAAAATCAGTCGGCATATCCCAAAAAGTTCAATCAGCCACTGACTGTAGAATTGCTGGAACAACATAAAAATTTATCAGAGGAATGCAAGTAAAAAATAGATTAGGAGATATTGAGAGATGAAGAAATATAAGTTATTAACACCGGGACCACTTACAACAACAGAGACAGTAAAGAAAGAAATGTTATTTGATCATTGCACATGGGATGATGATTATAAGGCAATCACACAGATTATCCGCAAAGAGCTGCTGGAACTTGCACATGTAAGTGAGGAGGAATACACTGTTGTGTTGATGCAGGGAAGCGGAACCTTTGGAGTGGAATCGGTTATTACCAGTTCTGTGGGGCCGGAGGAAAAAATATTAGTATGTGCAAATGGTGCTTACGGCGAACGTATGGCGCAGATTGCAAAGCAGGCAGGCAAAAATCTGGTTGTTTACCGTGAGGATTATGATAAAGTACCGGATGCCGAAAAAGTGAAAGCAATGTTAATGGAAGACCCGGCAATTACCCATGTAGGAATGATTCACAGTGAAACAACATCCGGTATTCTGAATGATATTGAATCCGTTGGAAAGGTAGTAAAGGAGGCGGAGAGAACCTTTATTGTAGATGGTATGTCTTCTTTTGGCGGAGTAGATATTGATGTTAAGGAGATTGGTATTGATTTTATTATCAGCAGTGCAAACAAATGTGTACAGGGAGTCCCGGGATTTTCCTATATCATTTGCAGAAAAGATAAATTGATGAAATGTCAGGGGAAATCCAGCAGTCTTTCATTGGATTTGTACGACCAGTGGGTAACGATGAATAAGGATGGAAAGTGGCGTTTTACATCTCCGACCCATGTGGTGCTGGCATTTGCTAAAGCGCTGGAAGAACTGAAGGCGGAAGGTGGGATTCCGGCAAGAGCGAAAAGATATCGTGAGAATAATGAATACCTGATAGAAAGAATGGCAAAAATGGGAATTCGTCCTTATATTGATTCCACATATCAGGGACCGATTATTAC
>DXXQ01000029.1 GCA_019416265.1 Clostridiales bacterium
ATCTGATCCGCATTGCCATGCAGCCGAAGAAACCGGTGCTCACCGATGTAATGCTGGAGACATTGTCTATCATTGCCTATAAGCAGCCGGTGATCAAGGGAGAGATCGAGAAGATACGAGGGGTGAAGTGCGATCACGCCATTAATAAGCTGGTGGAGTATAATCTTGTCAGGGAACTGGGAAGACTGGACGCGCCGGGCCGCCCGATCCTTTTCGGAACGACGGAGGAATTTTTAAGATGCTTTGGGGTACAGGGACTGGAAGAGCTTCCGGTGCTTGACCCGGTACAGATAGAAGACTTTAAAGCAGAAGCAGAAGAGGAGATCCAGCTTCGTCTGGATGTATAAAGGAGGAAAGGAAAATGCCCACAACATATACACACGATTTATTTGGTAAAGAGGTTTACAGGAAACTGCCTTCCGAGATGAAACAGGTGATCAGGAAGCATGGAAATCTTTACAGGATCGGGCTTCACGGCCCGGATATTCTGTTCTATTTCATGGTGTCCAAAAACCCGGTTTCCAGATTCGGCGTGGAAATGCACAGAGAAAAAGCAAAGGCATTTTTCGAACAGGGCATGAAACAGGTCCGTGAAGAAGGGGACGAGGCGCTTCTTGCCTACCTTCTGGGATTCGGCTGTCATTATCTTCTGGATTCTGCCTGCCATCCCTATGTGGATGAAACAGCAGAAAAAAAGATCGTGTCCCATACAATACTGGAAAAAGAGTTTGACCGTGCCCTGATGCTGGTGACAGGGAAGGATCCGTATCATTTCTATCCTTCAGACTGTATTGTGCCGAAGTGGGAATACGCGAAGGTGATACACAAGGCTCTTCCCCTTGTGCGCACGATAAATATTTATATTTCCATGAAGATGATGAAAACACTTACAAATGCCATGGTCTTCGACGACGGGGGACGGAGAAAACGTTTGGTGGGCCATGTGCTGAAGCTGGGAGGAGCCTCCGGAGCGGCGCTCCTTGAGCACTTTATGGAAAAAAATCCGGTGGAGGAAGCCCAGGAGCCGCTGTCAGAATTTCGCAGACTCTACAATGAGGCGCTTCAGGAGACGCCGGATTACCTTCAGGAGCTTTATTCTCTTACAGAGGGAGATTTCCGTCTTTCCGCAAGATGGAACCGTACCTATAACGGGTAATTTATAGCAAGGATCCCATGGATAAAGCCTGACATGTCCGCATAAAATGTATCAGATGGAAAAGCCCCCGAATGTTTTGGGGCTGATCCGTTAAATATGCGGTATGTGAGGTGGGATATGAGGATTGGACGTATCGCCGCTGTCAGTGCCCTGGCAGCGGTTCTTTTTTTGCAGATTTTCCCGGAAAAGCTTTGGGCTTCGGCACAGGAGGGGCCGGGAGAGCTTTACGCCATGTCCGCAGTTTTGATGGACGGGGAGACGGGGCGCGTCCTTTACGAAAAAGAGGGAGATACCCCAAGACCGAATGCCAGTACAACGAAGGTTATGACCTGCATCCTTGCACTGGAGAATGCACAGACAGAGGAAGTGGTGACAGTTTCTCAAAGAGCGGCTTCACAGCCTGACGTACAGCTCAATATAAGGGAGGGGGAGCAGTATTACCTGAAAGACCTCCTCTATTCCCTGATGCTGAAAAGCCACAATGACACTGCAGTTGCCATAGCCGAGCACATCGGAGGCACAGTGGAAAGCTTTGCAGTTCTCATGAACAAAAAAGCGGAGGCCATCGGCTGCAGAAACACTCATTTTATAACGCCCAACGGATTGGACGCCAGGGACAGCACAGGGGCGCACCGTACAACAGCCAGAGATCTGGCTCTGATCATGAGGTATGCCGTAAAAAATCAGGAATTTCTGAAAATCACGGAAACAAGGAGCTATTCTTTTTCCGATCTTTCGGGGAAACGGAATTTTTCTGTGCAAAATACAAACGCCCTTCTGGACATGGTGGAGGGGGTGATCTCCGGGAAAACAGGATATACCGGGGAGGCGGGATACTGCTATGTCTGCGCCTGGAAAAAAGACGGAAAGACTTTCGTGGTCAGTCTTCTGGGCTGCGGCTGGCCCGGGAATAAAACGTATAAGTGGAGAGATGCAAAGGCTCTCCTGAAATACGGGGAAAAGAATTACAGATACCGGGAGATCTGGAAGATCCCGGAGGCGCAGCCTGTTCTTGTTACAGAAGGGGCGGCCGGGCTGGGAGAGAAGGTGTACCTTCAGGGAAAGTGCCAGGTTACGGCAGAGGAAAAAAAACAGAAGCTTCTCATGAGGGACGGGGAGGAAGTGACTGCCCGGATCCGTCTGCCCAAAGCTGTCGCAGCACCGGTGAAAAAAGGGCAGAAGCTGGGAGAACTGACGTTTTGGATCGGAGAAGAGCTGATCGCCTCCTATCCGGTCACTGCGGAAAAATCCGTCCGGAAGCTTACGTACAGATGGTATGTGGAAAAGGTTTTCCATGATTTCTTCCACAGGTAAAAAGACAGGGGAAAACAGGGGATAAATAAGGCATAAAATCAGAAAAAGAGCGCTTTGGACAGAAAAATCCAGGGGGCTTTTTTTCTGTGGAAGAGGAGAAAATCCTGTAAAATTTTTAACAAAAACACCAAAAAGTATTGAAAATTTTCGCGAAAAATTGTACAATTAAAATCGGCTAAATTTTTGGTTATACTTTTATAAAATTCTTATAAAATGGAGGGCAAACAAGAATGAGTAATGCAACATTAGCAAGCAACAGAATCACTTCTTTGCTTGACGCAAACAGTTTTGTTGAAATCGGACAAAGTGTAACAGCCAGAACTACAGATTTCAACATGACTGAGAAGAAAGCGCCTTCAGACGGTGTGATCACCGGCTATGGTGTAATCGATGGAAATCTGGTATATGTTTACAGCCAGGACGCTTCTGTGTTAAACGGAACCGTAGGCGAGATGCATGCCAGAAAAATCTCCAAAATCTACGATCTGGCAATGAAGACAGGCGCACCGGTCATCGGACTTGTGGACTGTGCAGGACTTCGTCTCCAGGAAGCAACAGACGCTCTGGAAGCTTTCGGTGAGATTTACCTGAAACAGACCATGGCATCCGGCGTGATCCCCCAGATCACAGGTATCTTCGGAACCTGCGGCGGCGGTATGGCTGTGATCCCTGCTCTGACAGATTTCACATTTATGGAAGCGAAAAAGGGCAAAATGTTTGTAAACACACCAAACGCACTGGAAGGAAACAGCAAGGACAAATGCGATACAGCAGATGCGAAATTCCAGAGCGAGGAGACAGGTCTTATCGACGGTGTGGGCACAGAGGAAGAAATCCTCGGACAGATCCGCGAGCTGGTAACTCTTCTTCCGTCTAATTATGAAGATGCAGACGCTTACGATGAGTGCACAGACGACCTGAACCGCGTATGTGCTGAAATTGAGAACTGCACAGGCGACACAGCTATCGCACTTTCCCAGATCTCTGACAGCGGACTTTTCTTCGAGACAAAGGCTGCATACGGCAAAGATATGGTAACAGGCTTTATCCGCTTAAACGGCGCTACTGTAGGTGCAGTTGCAAACAGAAGCGAGATTTATGACGCAGAAGGCAAAAAAGTGGAAGAGTTCGACGGAAGCATCTCTGCAAGAGGCGCAAGAAAAGCTGCAGATTTCGTGAAATTCTGCGACGCTTTCTCCATTCCGGTACTCACACTTACAAATACAACAGGCTTCAAGGCTACTCTGTGCAATGAGAAGATGATGGCACAGTCTGTAGGCGAGATGATCCATGCGTTTGCAGATGCAACAGTGCCGAAGGTGAACGTGATCATCGGAAAAGCATACGGAACCGCTTATGTTGCCATGAACAGCAAGGCGATCGGCGCAGATATGGTTTATGCATGGGAGAATGCAGAAATCGGAATGATGGACGCAGCTCTTGCAGCAAAGATCATGTATGCAGGCTCCGACGCTGCAACCTTAAACGAAAAAGCTGCACAGTACAGAGAACTCCAGTCAGGCGTGGCTTCCGCAGCAGCAAGAGGCTATGTAGATACTGTCATCAGCCCGGCTGATACAAGAAAATATGTAATCGGTGCATTTGAAATGCTGTTCACAAAAAGGGAAGATCGTCCGTCTAAGAAACACGGAACGGTCTAAGCGGGGTGAAGCATATGAAGATTTTCAAAAAAGTATCATCTGTCTGCGTGGCATTCCTCTGTGCGGCAGTCCTTATGATCTCCGGCGCAGCGGCAGTGTATGCGGAAGGTGAAGTGGATGACGCCGTTAAGGCAACTCTTGTTACAACAGCAGAGGGACTGACGGATGCGATTATTGCTTTCGAGGATGAGCAGGTCGAAAGCTACTTAAAATCAGGAGATGAATTTACCGTAAGCGCTATGACAGCCTGGAAATCATCAAAAGCCGAGCTTGGTGCAAAAACTGATGAAGAAGCAGGAGAGACAGAATTCTCCTACTCAAATGATCAGTATACAGTTTCCGTTCCAAGAACATTTGAAGAAGCAGATGCAAATTTTGTTTTTTTATTTGACGCTACCGGAGTTCCGACTTCCATGAGCGTAGATGTTCAGTATCCTTTATCTGTAACCTTACAGAGAGCAGGTCTTAATACCTTAATGGGAATCGGAACCGTATTCCTTATGCTTGTTTTCTTAAGCTTCATAATTTCTCTGTTCAAATATGTTCCGGCTC
>DXXQ01000003.1 GCA_019416265.1 Clostridiales bacterium
GATATGGAGCAGTTAATTGAAATTCAATGTGATTCGTCCGTCGTAAAAAAAATATCACATCAAAATAAATATGCATATATGTCTACGCTTTTAAATGCAGTCAGATATTGCTCAGAAATGGAGTCGGAAGGTAATTCTTCCTCATTGGCATTTTTTCACAGTGAAAACATGCATACAATGATTGAACGGTTTCATATTTTAGGAAATGGCAATGGAAAGAAAAAAACAAATTATGTATTCCTGTTTATAGGGATATTGTTGATGGCAACTTCTTATTTGTTCGTACCAGTTTCTGCATTTGAACCGGATATTAAAGAAATAGAAAATTCAGGATATACGTCAGTTTCTCCGGAAAATCCAAATCAATATTTATATTATGAGAATGGAAATTATTTTTTGGTGACAGATACTGAGAATAAAATACCGATTCCACAGGAACATGTTCAGCATATGCTGGAATCAGGTATAGAAATTAAAAAATAAGAATGTAGATGAGTATGAGAAAAAAATTGGTATTTATCATAACATTAATAAGTCTATTTGCAATGTGTTCATCGACTTTAGTTTATGCTAAAGGAGCAGAGAATACACTTTATATTGCGAAAATAAATGATAACAGAAATACAGAAGATGTAATTGTATACAAATATAGATACAATTCGACTGGCAATCTTCAGTATCGAAGATGGAATAAAACTAAAAATAGATGGGAAGATTCATATTGGATAGATGTCAATTGAGATGATAGAATAATTCTCCAGAGCAGACCAGACAGAAAGTTCCGGTCTGGTTCTCATGGTTGAATAAATTTTTTCTGTATACCGTGCTGCTTTTGTCTGGCATTTAAGTGCTTTTTCTGATAAAATCAAAGTAAGAAAAAAGCAGAGAAGGTGAGTGAAGGAGTTAAATGTCACTTACAAAAGAGAAAAAGAAATAGAGCATACATTTCGAGGAATCCTTTTATGTACGGAAGATAACGATACATAAGTTCAGGAAAGGAGAATCCTCGTGGGAAATCATACTATTTTTGATGATGTTTTCCGGACGATGCTGGAAAAAATGCCGGAGCTTGTTATTCCGCTGATCAATGAAGTGTTCGGCACAGACTATCCGGAAGATATTCCCATTATTCAAAAGAGAAATGAGCATGAGACAAAAAGCGGCGAGATCATTACAGATTCCCATCTGTTTATCGGGAACAGGGTCTATCACATAGAATGCCAGAGTACCGGTGATCCCACAATGGTCATCCGTATGATCGAATACGATTTTGCCACAGCTCTTGAATATGCACAAAGAGAAAACGGAAAAGTCCGTATATATTTTCCGCATTCCTGCGTATTATATCTTCGTGGGAAATATGGCGCAGATACGTTGGAGATGGAAATAGTGATGCCGGATGGAAGGACGATGGAATACCATGTGCCCATCATTCGGATGGAACAGTATACGAGAGATGTAATCTTCCGGAAAAAACTGCTGTTTTTGCTTCCGTTCTATGTTATACGCTATGAAAAGCAGAAAAGAGAACTGGAAGAAAATACAGAGAAACTGGACAGCCTGCTGTTTGAGTACTGTCTCATCGAGCAGCATTTGGAAGAAGAGCTTCTTGATAAGGGAAAGGAAAAAGAATACCGGGATTTGATTGAGCTTATTATCCGAATTGCCGACTACATTTTCGAGGATTCGGGAAAAGCAAGAAAGGGAGTAGGTGATGTTATGGGCGGAAATGTACTGGAACTGGAATCTGACCGATTGATTCAGCGTGGCTATGAACAGGGAATCGAGCGTGGAATCGAACAGGGCGTTACGCGTGGAGAGGAACAGCAGGCGCTGAAAACCGCGCGCCTGATGCTGATAGACGGGAAATTATCATTGGAAGAAATCTCCCGTTTTTCAGGGCTGGAACCGGAAAGGATTATGCGGTTAAAAATGGAAGAGAAACTGTAAAAAAGATAAATTATACCACAGACCGGACAGAAAGTTCCGGTCTGTTTCTTCTTTGGAACTAGTATAACGAATATAAATTAACTGCCATATTCTCTTGCCTGCTTGTCCGATTACGTCGTTGCCGTCAATCGCCGTAGCCACCGCTACGTTTCATTCCTCCGCTTTGCACTCGGAGAATCATTCTTCGTGAATATAGCAAAAACTTAGTACTCGTTATACTGGTTTTCAACAGACTATAAAAAATAATCGGAAGAAAATACTGCACCGATTTTGAATTTATGGTAAAATTCTGTTATTATGTACGGAAAATCAAAAATAACGGAGCGATATTATGAAAAAGAAAACAATGCTGGCCTTGGGAGCTGCTATGGCTGTGCTGATGGGCCTTCTTTATATAACAGGCGACTTGTATTATAAGAGCCTGATGGAAGAAACACTCAGGGAGAGCCGGGACAGCCACAGCTATACCTATAAATTCGATATGATCGTAGAAAATCAGGAGTCTGCATTCTGGCAGGAGGTTTATAAAAGCGCCAGAGAAAATGCAGCAAAAAATGATGTGCTTCTGGAGCTTAAAGGAGAGGGATGGAAGACAGATTATGACAAAATCGACTTCATGAATATGAGCATTGCCTCTCAGCCCAACGGTATCATTCTGGAATATAACGGAGAACCGGGACTGAAAGAAAAAATTGACGAAGCTGCAGAAAAAGGAATACCTGTTGTCACTGTGATGAACGATGCGGGAAAGAGCAAACGGCAGAGCTTTATCGGTGTCAGTGAATACCAGCTTGGTACGGCATACGGGGAACAGGTTGCCGAGTACATGGATGAAAACACAGAAAACATCCTGGTTCTTATGAACAGGGAAATCGATGATATGAGCAAAAGCCATCTCTATACCCAGATTATGAGTGCAGTTACACGAAAACTAAAGGGAAAACAGAGAATTGAGGTACGAATGGAGAACCTTCTTCCGGCAGGAAACTTTGAGACAGAGGAAGCCATTTCGGATATTTTTCAAAATGCAGAGGAGATACCGGATATTCTGGTATGTATGGACGAGGAGACCACAGAGTGCGTCCGTCAGTCAGTTCTGAATTTTAATCTGGCAGGAAAGGTGAAGATCATAGGGTACTATATATCCGAAGATATCCTCTCCGCTGTGGAAAAAGGCATCATTTCTGTCACCTGCAATGTGGATACAGAGCAGTTAGGCAGATACAGTGTGGAAGCGCTGGTGGAGTATCTGAAAGAGGGACGTTCCAGCTCCTATTACAGCGTAGATTTAAGCTTTGTGGGAAAAGAAGATGTGGACAGGATCAGAAGGGAGGCAATTGCAAATGAAACAGTTCAGGTGGAGTAATTTTTCCCTGGCCAGTAAAATTGTCATAGAAGTCAGCGTAATTGCCGGAATCCTTTTTGCCATGAATGTGAGCTTCTATATGAGGATCAACCGCTCTATGCAGATGGTAGATAAGGTTTATGTGACCAATGCAGACATCACCCAGCTTGCCCAGGCTTTCGAGGAGGTTCAGGATAACGTATACCGCTATCTTAAGGTAAAAAGCTCTCAGGCCTTAAACGACTATTACCAGAGCGAGGGAAATTACAGAGAGCTTCTCGGAAAGCTCAACGGAGAAAATATCAGTGATTCGGGCAAAATCCTTGAGAAAAATATCCGCAAAATGTCGGAAACCTATCTGGAATATACGGCGCAGACTGTTGCTGCCAAGCGGGGCAGAAACGTGGAAAAATACAAAAAAAGCTACGACAGCGCAACAGAGCTTTATTACTACATCCAGTCTGCAGTAGATGAACTGAACAAGCAGCAGTTTAAGGTGAACTCCAGTACCTATGCCTCACTTCGAAGAGTTATGAATTATCTGGAGGTCAGCAACACAGTCTTTATGATCGTCATAGTGGCAGGAGGGGTCTTGCTCCTCATCTTTTCCACAAGGGATATGTTCCGTCCCCTTACCAATATGGCGGAGACAGCAGCTCTTGTAGGACAGGGTAATTTTAATATGAAAATGCCGGATACAGACGCCCAGGATGAGCTCGGGGTGGTGACCCGGGCATTTAATACCATGGTGGAGAGCCTTGGCATCTATATGGAAAAAACAAAGGCGAGCATGGAGAAGGAACAGCAGATGATGGAGAGGGAGCTGCTGATGGAAAACCATCTCAAGGAAGCCCAGCTTAAATATCTGCAGTCTCAGATCAATCCTCATTTTCTGTTTAATTCCCTCAATGCAGGCGCCCAGCTTGCTATGATGGAAGACGCGGAAAAAACAGGAATCTTTCTTGAAAAAATGGCGGACTTTTTCCGCTATAATGTAAAAAAAGGCGAGGAGGATGCCACTCTTGAGGAGGAACTGGACGCAGTGGACAACTATATCTACATCCTGAACGTACGGTTCGCAGGAGACATTCACTTCACCAAGGAAGTGGATGCAGAGGTGGAAAATGTCCGTGTGCCCAGCATGATCCTTCAGCCTGTTGTGGAAAATGCAGTCAATCACGGAATTCGGGATATCGACTGGGAAGGCCATATTGATCTCAAAGTATGCAGGCAGGAGGAGGTTCTGGAAATCAGTATCTGTGACAATGGAAAGGGTATGACCCGGCCTCAGATCGAAAAGGTTCTTGCAGGACAGGCAGGTACAGACACAGAACAGAGTGATTCCACGGGAATCGGGATGAACAATGTGATCAGCCGTCTGGAATTGTATTACGACCGGAAAGGACTTATGAATATTTACAGTGAAGGGGAAGGAAAGGGAACCGAGGTTGTGATAAGGGTTCCTCTTGATAAGGAGAATTAAAATGTACAGAGTATTACTGGCAGACGATGAGGGAATCATGCTGGAATCCCTCAAGAGTATTATAGAGAGTAATTTTGGAAAAGAATGTGAAATCCATCTGGCAAAAACAGGCCGCGCTGTTGTGGAGCAGGCGCAGACCTATCCGCCGGATATCTGTTTTATGGATATCCAGATGCCGGGAATCAGCGGTATTCAGGCAATCCGGGAGATTCAGAAATTTAACAGATCCATAGTTTTTGTTATTATCACAGCTTACGATAAATTTAACTACGCAAAGGAAGCAGTAAACCTTGGGGTGATGGAATTCGTCACCAAACCTGTAAATAAAAGAAAAATTGTTGAAATCTGTACAAGAGCCATGGAGAGGGTAGACGAAGAACGGAAGAGAAGAAGCGACGATCTTCGCATCAGAGAAAAACTGGAAACAGTAGTCCCTATGATCGAGAGCGGATATATCAACAACATTCTTCTCCAGGATGATTTCCAGACCTATCAGGACAATTACCGTCAGCTTCTCGATATCAGGGAGGAAAACGGATACATGATCGTCATGGAATTCGGAGACTCTCTGGAGGAAGGGATTCTGACAAATGCTGTAGGATCAAGTGTCAAGGCGAATAAATTTTATTCCACCTTCCGGGAAATCGCCAAGGGCTTTTTTGAATGTCTTGTAGGCCCAATCATGGGAAACAGGATCGTACTTCTTGTGCCCTGCGGGGAAACTCTGGAGGAATATGAGACAAGAGTAGAGATTGTCACAAGGGCGAGAAATATGGTGCATAAGCTGGAAAGCCGTATAGACAGCAAGTTCCGCTGCGGCATCGGAAGGGTAAAAAGCCTGTCCGGGGGCACAATGAAGGAATCCTTCCGGGAGGCTGTTCTGGCGTTAAGGGAAAGCACCAGTCATGTGGTTCATATTGAAGATATCCCTGCAGTGCAGAAGTATGACGGGGAGTATCCCCAGGAACTGGAGAACCGTTATAAAAAACGTGTCCTGGAAAAGGACGCCGCAGGGGCAATGAGCAGCGCAGAGCTGTTCTTTGACTGGATGATGGGGATTTCCGGCGTCCACAGGGAGGATGTGGAGATCAAGGTGCTTGAGCTTATCATCGAGCTTGAGAAGAAGGCGTTTTATGCAGGCTCCATGAAATATAGCTTCAGCTACAGAGGCAGCTATATCAGGGAGATCCAGAGCTGTCCTGATTTCGAAGGGCTCAGGGAATGGTTCCTGAAGAAGACAAAAGAGATCTGCAGCAATATGGAAAATGCAAGAGAAAAAGAAGCGGTTACCATCATAGAAAAAGCAAAAAATTATATTAACGAAAATTTCCAGAAGGATATTTCTCTGGATCTGGTGTCAAGGGAGGTGGATATCAGCCCCTATTATTTCAGCAAGCTCTTCAAACAGGAGACAGGAAATAATTTTATTGAATACCTGACAGAAGTAAGACTTCGCAAAGCAAGGGAGCTGCTGAAAAATTCACAGTATTCCATCAAGGAAATCTGTGCGGAATCAGGGTATGGAGATCCCAATTATTTCAGCAGAATCTTTAAAAAATATGAGGGTGTGACTCCCAGTGAGTTCAGAGAAAGGCTGGAATAGAAATGAAAGGGATAAAAAACAGAAAAAAATGGCTGCTTCTTCTCCTTGCAGCGCTGTCTGTATTTCTGGGCGGCTGTCTGGGAACGGAAGGAAGAGAGGAAGGAAACACAGGCAGTGTCACAAAGGAAAGTGAAGAAAAGAAACTTCAGATCGGTCTTGCAGTAGATTCCTTTGTGATAGAGCGCTGGATCCGTGACAGGGACGCCTTTGTGGCTACTGCAAGGGAGCTTGGCGCCGAGGTAAATGTTCAGGATGCAGGGGCAGATCCTCAGGAGCAGATCAGCCAGATCCGCTATCTCATTCAGAAGGATGTGGACGTACTGGTGGTGATCGCCAGAGACTGCAATGCTCTTTCCGATGTACTGAAAGAAGCAAGGGATGAGGGGATCCCTGTTATCTCCTACGACAGGCTGATTTACAACGGAGGAACCGATCTCTATATTTCTTTTGATAACCGCAAGGTGGGAAGGCTGATGGCAGAAGCCCTGATGGAGGCGCTTCCGGAGGGAGGAGAAATCTTCATGATCCAGGGATCTCCCGACGATGACAATATATATCAGGTAAAAGAAGGCTTCGAGCTTGCCCTGGAAGACAGCAATCTTGAGGTGGTTTATACAGCCAACTGCGAGGGATGGCTTGCAGAGCAGGCAGAGCAGTATGTGGAGGAAGGACTGAAGAAATATCCTGATGTGAAAGGAATTATGTGCGGAAATGACGACATTGCAAGCAGAGTCGTACAGACACTGGCGCAGAATCAGCTTGCGGGAAAGGTCGTCGTGGTGGGACAGGACTGCGATGTGGCCGCCTGTCAGAGAATCGTAGAAGGAACCCAGTACATGACAGCTTTTAAGGACATTGAGGAGGAAGCAAGAATTGCGGCTGAGTACGCCGTAATGCTGGCAAAGGGAGAAATGCCTGAGGATATCGAAAATCAGGTAGACGACGGTTCCTTTCAGGTGCCGTCTCTGGAGCTGGAGCCTGTAGCTGTCACAGCGGAAAATATAGATGAAGTCATTATAGGCGGTGGATTTCACCAGAGAGAAGACGTTTATCTTCATGCAAATACAGCCCTTTCAGGGGAGGGGAACAGTGTTGTCACAGTAAGTGGAGAGAACGGATTCTATCTTTCCTGTCAATAGCAGAATTTTGCGGCAAAAATGTCTTGCATAATGCAGGACATTTTTCTTTTTCAAAAAAATTCCTTTTCTTTGGCAACTATGTCCAGTTGTCCTTGTGCTATATTAAACTCACAAGGAACACACGAGAGCGTGTGAAACAAAATAAGAACGGAGGATTTAAAAATGATGAAAAAGAAAGTGCTTTCAGTGGTTATGTGTACTGCAATGGTAGCTGGAATGGTAGTTCCTACAGTAGCTGTTCAGGCTGAAGAGAGCAAAGGGCTGATCGGAGTTGCAATGCCTACACAGGATCTTCAGAGATGGAATCAGGACGGCGAAAATATGAAAGCCCAGCTTGAAGAAAAAGGCTATGAAGTAGACCTTCAGTTCGCAGGCAACGATGTTGCACAGCAGGTTGCACAGGTTGAGAACATGATCGCAAACGGCGACCAGCTCCTGGTTGTTGCTTCTATCGAAGGCGACTCTCTCGGAACAGTTCTTGCACAGGCAAAAGAGAACAACATCCCGGTTATCGCATATGACCGTCTGATCATGAACACAGACGCTGTTTCCTATTATGCAACCTTTGATAACTATCTTGTTGGTAAGACACAGGGCGAGTACATTGTAGAAGCTCTTGATCTGGAAAACGCAGAAGGACCATTCAATATTGAGTTCGTAACAGGTGACCCTGGCGACAACAACGTAAACTTCTTCTTCGGCGGAGCTATGGACGTTCTTCAGCCTTACATCGATTCCGGTAAATTAGTAGTTCCATCCGGACAGATGACAAAAGACGAGGTTGCTACAACAAACTGGTCAACAGAGACTGCACAGGCAAGATTTGAAAACATTCTTTCTTCCTACTATGCAGACGGAACAACTCTCCATGCAGTTCTTGCTTCCAACGACTCTACAGCTCTTGGTATTGAAAACGCTTTGGCAGCAAACTACACAGGCGAATATCCGATCATCACAGGTCAGGACTGCGACATTGCAAACATGCCGAACATCATCAACGGCAAACAGGCTATGTCCGTATTTAAAGATACACGTACACTTGCATCCAAGGTTGTTGAAATGGTTGACGCTATCATGCAGGGAACAGAAGCTCCTGTAAATGATACAGAAACATATGACAACGGAACAGGCGTTATCCCGTCTTACCTTTGCGAGCCTGTAGCTGTAACAAAAGACAACTACAAAGAACTCCTTGTTGATTCCGGATACTATACAGAGGATCAGCTTAAATAATGGATTATCATTACTGTAAAAAATACTAACCGTAGTAAATTTATACAGGCGGGCCGGCGCGCCCGCCTGTTGATTTTGACAGAAGTCTGGAGGGCGAAATTTTGGCAAAGATACTGTTGGAAATGAAAAATATCACCAAAACATTCCCCGGTGTAAAGGCGCTTGATAACGTAAATCTTCAGGTGGAAGAGGGGGAGATCCATGCGCTTGTAGGCGAAAACGGCGCCGGCAAATCTACTCTGATGAATGTTCTTTCCGGTGTATACCCGCACGGATCCTACGAAGGGGATATCATTTATAACGGAGAAATCTGTAAGTTTCATGATATCAAAGAGAGTGAGGCAAAGGGTATTGTAATTATTCACCAGGAGCTTGCCCTGATCCCGTATATGACGATCGGGGAAAATATGTTCCTTGGCAATGAACGTGGAAAAAAATTTGCCATCAATTGGGATGAAACCCATGCACTGGCAGAAAAATATATTAAACAGGTGGGACTTACCGAGTCCTCAAGAACCTATATCAAGGACATTGGCGTGGGCAAACAGCAGCTTGTGGAGATCGCCAAGGCTCTTGCGAAAAAAGCGAAGCTCCTGATCCTGGATGAGCCGACTTCATCTCTGAATGAATCGGATTCCAAGGCGCTTCTTGATCTGATGCTGAAATTAAAGAAAGAGGGAATGACCTCTATTATTATTTCTCATAAACTGAACGAGGTTTCCTATGTTGCAGATAAGATTACGGTAGTCCGTGACGGCTCTACCATTGAAACCCTGACAAAGGGAGTGGACGACTTCTCAGAGGACCGTATCATCCGAGGCATGGTAGGCCGTGAGATCGCAGACCGTTTCCCGAAACGTCATGGGGTGAAAATCGGCGATATCAATATGGAGGTCAAAAACTGGACGGTATACCATCCCCTTTACAATGAGCGCAAGGTTGTAGATAATGTTTCCATCAACGTGCGAAAGGGAGAGGTGGTAGGTATCTCCGGTCTGATGGGAGCAGGGCGTACAGAGCTTGCCATGAGTATTTTCGGCAAGAGCTACGGCTCTAATATCAGCGGAACCCTTCTTCTCAACGGAAAAGAGGTACATCTCCACAATGTGAGGGATGCCATTGACCACAAGCTTGCCTATGTAACAGAGGACCGTAAAGGCGACGGACTGATCCTTTCCAATACCATTAAGATGAACACAAGTCTTGCAAATCTCAGTGGTATCAGTAAAAATATGGTGATTGACCAGGATAAGGAATATGCAGTTGCTGTGGAATACAAGGAGAAGCTGAAAACCAAATGTCCGTCTGTAGAGCAGAACGTAGGAAACTTAAGCGGTGGTAACCAGCAGAAGGTTCTGCTTGCGAAATGGATGTTTGCAGACCCGGACGTTCTGATCCTGGACGAGCCGACCAGAGGTATCGATGTTGGTGCGAAATACGAGATTTACTGTATCATCAACGATCTGGTTGCAGCCGGTAAATCCGTCATTATGATTTCTTCGGAGCTTCCGGAGGTTCTTGGTATGTCCGACCGTATCTATGTTATGAACGAAGGACGGATCGCCGGAGAACTGAGCCGAGAGGAAGCCACACAGGAAAGCATTATGACCTGTATCATGAAGTCAGCAAAGGAGAGTAAGTAATGGATAAAGCAAAATTAAAAGCCGGATTTCAAAAATATACAATGATTATTGTACTTGTTCTGGTGGCACTGTTCTTCACCTGGGGAACACAGGGCAAGATTCTTTACCCGCAGAATATTAATAACCTGATCTCACAGAACGCATATGTATTTGTGCTTGCATCCGGTATGCTTCTGTGTATCCTGACAGGAGGAAATATCGACCTTGCAGTCGGTTCCGTTGTATGCTTCGTAGGAGCTATGTGCGGCGTATTCATGGAAAACATGAAGCTTCCTACTGCCGTAGCAGTTATTCTTTCTCTGCTCATCGGCGCTGCCATCGGCGCATGGCAGGCATTCTGGATCGCCTATGTGCGTATCCCTCCGTTCATTGTAACACTGGCAGGTATGCTGATGTTCCGTGGACTTTCCAACGTAGTCCTTCAGGGAAAAACACTCCCGATCAAATCAGAAGCCTTTATTAAGCTGTTCGGCGGCGGTGCAAACTGCTATATCCCGGATTTCCTGGGCGGCGGCGAAGGAATGAACAGAGTAGCGCTTGCTGTTGGTATTATCGCATGTACTATCTATGTTGCAGTGACCCTTCGTTCCTATTTCGCACGTAAGAAAGCAGGCTTCGAGACAGGAAGCGCAGCAGGAATGTATGCAAAAATGGCAGTTATTGTTGCTGCAGTTATGGGAATCTGCATCAAGCTTGCACAGCACAAAGGTATTCCGACTGCTCTTGTATGGGTACTCCTTGTAGTAGTTGTTTACGGTTATATCACAAGCAAGACAACCATCGGCCGTCATTTCTACGCAGTAGGCGGAAACGAGAAAGCCACAAAGCTTTCCGGTATCAACACAAACAGAGTTTACTTTATTGCTTACACAAATATGGGATTCCTTGCAGGTCTTGCAGGTCTTCTGACAATCGCCCGTATGACCTCCGCACAGCCTACATATGGACAGAACTATGAAATGGATGCCATCGGCGCATGTTTCATCGGCGGCGCTTCCGCATACGGCGGAACAGGTACGATTCCTGGCGTTATCATCGGTGCGCTTCTTATGGGTCTTATCAACCAGGGTATGAGTATCATGGGTACAGACCAGAATATGCAGAAGGTAGTAAAAGGTGCAGTTCTTCTTGCAGCCGTTATCTTCGACGTTGTCAGCAAGAGAAAATCCTTTATTGCAAAATAATGTCTGACATGGTTTCATCTTTTCATAATTACTCCCGGAGGTCTGCCGCTTTTGCGGCGGGCCTCTTGGCATTTATCCAGCGGTATAGTATAATAGCGGAAGAACTTTTAGTCTATTTTTATTACGGAAAGAGGAAAGCATATGAGTTATCATTACGTTTTTGATCTTCATACACATACCATTGCCAGCGGACATGCCTACAATACCCTTCGCGAGATGGCCCGGGCAGCGGCTGACAAGGGACTGGAGCTTCTGGGAATCACAGAACATGCTCCGGCAATGCCGGGAACCTGCCATAAGTTTCATTTCCATAATCTCAAAGTAGTTCCAAGAGAGCTTTACGGGGTGAAGCTTCTTCTGGGCTCGGAAGTAAACATCATGGATGCCAACGGAACTCTGGATCTTCATGAAAAGACGATGGCAGGGCTGGATGTGATTATTGCAAGCCTTCATACCCCCTGTATGAAACCGGGAACAAGGGAGGAAAATACCCAGGCAGTGATCAATGCCGTCAGAAATCCCTATGTAAATATTATCGGCCATCCGGATGACGGGAGATACGAGTTGGATTATCCGGCTGTGGTACAGGCGGCGAAAGAGTATGGGAAGGTGCTGGAGCTTAACAATCATTCTATGGACCCGGAATGCACAAGGCAGAACGGAAGGGAAAATGATACGATAATACTGAACTTATGCAAACAGTACAGAGTACCTGTCGTTATGAGCAGCGATGCCCATTTTGACACCCTGATCGCCGGGTTTGACAACTGCATCGAGCTTCTCACAGAACTGGATTTTCCGAAGGAACTTGTGCTGAACCGATCAGTGGAAGCTTTGAGAGGTCACATTAACCGAAATATTTGAAAAAAATTTATTAAATTTTCGTAACTTTCCACAAAAGGCTTGCTTATCACAGTTTACCGTGTTAAAATGTTAGCATTGGGAACGAAAAGAGAATGAACTTATGGACATCCGCACAGCTTTGCGGACAGATGAAAATGAAGAAAGAGTTAAAGGAGCAGGCAAATGAGTAAAAAAATCAGAACAGAGGCAGTAGACCACCTATTTGAGGCGATCCTGTGCCTGAAAAATAAGGAAGAATGTTACACCTTCTTTGAAGATGTGTGTACGATCAATGAGCTTCTCTCTTTATCTCAGCGCTTCGAGGTTGCGAAGATGCTGATGGACAAGAGGACATATCTTGATATTTCCGAAAAAACGGGAGCTTCCACAGCGACGATCAGCCGTGTAAACCGCTCTCTGAATTACGGAAATGATGGTTACGAAATGGTATTCGCAAGAATGGCGGAGAAAAAAGAAGAAAACCAGGAATAAAGAACAGAACCGGAAATAAGCTGAAATTTGAAAAGGGGTAGGCTGCGTCAGCGCCTGCTCCTTTTCTGGTTAAAGGGAGGGATCGCATATGGCCAGAAAACGAAAGAAGCCCAAAATGGAATACCGGTATTACCAGATGCCCGGAGACAGTCCTATCCTTGCCCTTCTCGGGGAAAAATGGAGACAGAATTACGGGAGAGATGTGGATTATCTGCATTTTCACAACTATCTGGAGATCGGCTTCTGCTATGAAGGAGAGGGAACACTGACCTACGGGGAGGAGATTCTGCCCTTTCACGGAAGGGAATTTACTGTGATACCACGGAATTTTCCTCATACTACGGACAGTGCGCCGGGAAATATCAGTTACTGGGAATATTTATTTATTGATGTGGAGAAGTTTTTGCCTCAGATGACAGGAAATGCCGTGCGCGCAGAAAGAATGCTGGAAAGAATCAATTCCAGAGCTCTCTTTATGAAAGAGGAGGAGTGTCCCACCATGGCGGTAAAAATCCTGGCTATCATGGAGATTATGCGTCATTCCAGGGAATTTTATATGGAGGAGGCGAAGGGGGCGCTGGCAGCTCTTCTGGCAGAGATCGCAAGGTATAATGTAACCCCGGAGGAAACTCTGACGGATTCTGCAGAAGCAAGGACCACAAGCATTCTCTCCATTGTTCTTGACCATATTTCAGAGCATTATATGGATGAGATCCGCATTGAGGAGCTGGCAGTCAAATGCCATCTCAGTGAGACACATTTCCGCAGGCTTTTTTCCGAGTATATGCATATGAGTCCTTTGGAATATATCAATATGGTGCGTATCCATGCGGCCTGTGAGTATTTGAAAAAAACAGATAAGCCGGTGGCAGAGATCGCTTTGGTATGCGGATTTAATACCAATTCCACTTTCAACAGGAATTTCAAACAGGTGATGGGAACTTCCCCCATGGAGTGGAGAAAACGTCCGGAAAACTATGAACAGCAGCTTCTCAAGTTCAACATCCGTTCGGAAGAGGGATGGTAACGACAAAAGAGGCAGGCAGAAAAGGAAGAAGTTACAGAGAAAAAGACAGAGAGAGGACAGAGTATATGTACGATTACAGAATTGTGGAGCAGGTCAAAAGAAAGAAGAAACCCATGTCAGGGGTACTGAGCAAATGTATCGCAGTCTTTGCGTTTATTTTTGTGATGATGGGGATTATGATCTCCCAGGCATTTATGCTGTCAGGCTTTTTGCTTGCAGGGCTTTACTTTGTTTTCAATGCCTTCAGCAGGAAGGAATATGAGTATATCATGGATAATAACACCCTGGTCATTGATGTGATCTATGGAGGAAAATACCGTCGTACCGCCCATGAACTGGATCTTGACAAAATGGAGGTCACAGCGCCGAATATGCATCCCTCTGTGGCAAAATACCGCAGGAACGGAGGCACGGAACAGTTAAAAAAATATGATTATACCTCTTATGATGAGAACATTTTGTACTATACCATGATCGTTACAGAGGATGGAAGAAAGATAAAGCTGTTGCTGGATCTCACAGACAATATGCTCCAGGTTTTAAAGACCAGATATCCTAAAAAGGTCTTTTTTGCACAATAATAGGTCGAAAATCTGTGGAAATCGGTATTTTCAAGAAAAAAAGAAATAAAAAAAGATAGAGTTCTTTGTTTTTAGACAAAAATTTGTGAAATATGTCTAGAATAAAGAACTCTTTTTTGTTGGAAAAATACAAAAATTAGTTAGAATGACGAAAAAATAAGGGCAATAGAGAAAATAATGAGCAAAAAGACTAAAATAGTTGAAAATGCACATTACATGAGCGGTTCTGCAAACCTATTGGGAAAAACCGGTGCTATAATACAGCCACAAGCTAGTTGAGAGACGAAAATAAAAGGAGGAAATAAGACATGAAAAAACGTATTCTTACAGCACTGCTTACAGGATCAATGGTAATCTCCATGACAGGAGCGATGGCAGTTCCGGTTGCAGCAGAGGGCGACAATAAACTGACTGTATGGGCATGGGACCAGAACTTTAACATCAAATCAATGGAAATCGCAGCTGAGCAGTATGCAAAAGATCATGAAGGATTTGAACTTGAAGTTATTGAAACATCTTCTGACGACTGCCAGACAAAGCTGACAACTGCGGCAAACGCAGGGGACTACAGCACATTACCGGACATTGTTCTGATGCAGGACAACAGCTTCCAGAAATTCCTGAAAACTTATCCGGATGCTTTCACAGATCTTTCTGATATGAGCATTAACTGGGATGATTTCGGAGCTCTGAAACAGTCCTATTCCATGGTTGACGACAAGCACTACGGAGTTCCGTTTGACAACGGCGCTGTTATCGCATGCTACCGTACAGACATTCTGGAAGAAGCAGGCTACACCATCGAAGATCTGACAGATATCACATGGAGCAGATTTAAAGAAATCGGTATGGACGTACATGAAAAAACCGGTAAGTACCTGCTTACAAGTGAAGCAAACGGCGGCGACACTATGATGATGATGATTCAGTCCTGCGGTGCAAACTTCGTAGACGAGAACGGCGAGCCTTACATTGTGGGCAATGAGACTGCTGAAAAATGTGTAGAGCTTTATACAGACCTTGTTAAAAATGACGTTGTAAAACTTGTAAATAACTGGGATGAATATATTTCCACAATCACCAGCGGCGAGGCAGCAGGTATTGTAAACGGTAACTGGATCACAGCTACTTTAATGGGAACAGAAGACCAGAAAGGCCTTTGGGAGATCACAACAATGCCTAAGGTTGACGATGTTGAGACAGCTACAAACTATGCAAATAACGGCGGATCTTCCTGGTATGTCACAGCAAACTGCCAGAATGTAGATCTTGCAAAAGATTTCCTTGCAAGCACATTCGGATCAAGCACAGAATTCTATGACGCAATCCTTCCGGCAACAGGCGCAATCGCATGCTACCTCCCGGCAGGTGAATCTGAAGTTTACAATGAGCCGAACGAATTCTTCAACGGACAGCCAATCTTCTCAACAGTTGTTGAATACTCCTCTCATATTCCGGAGTTCACAAAAACTCCATTCCACTATGAGGCAAGAGAGTGCGTAAACACAGCAGTTGTTAATATTGTAAACGGAACAGCACAGGAAGATGCACTTCAGGAAGCACAGGATACACTTGCATTCAAGATGACAGAGTAAGGTCGACAGAAAACAGGGGGACTGCTGCAGGCAGTCCCCCGTTTTATCTTTTGATACAGGAATCAGACACTTGAATTTTTTGAAAGGGGGAATTTTTTTGAATTCCAAAAAGAAAGGTATGACTCTGGTTGCGAAGCAGCGGCTTGCAGGATGGACATTCCTGACACCGGCAACCATTCTGATCGCGATCATGAGTTTTTACCCCATGGTCAAGGCATTTATTGTTTCCCTGCAGACCGGCGCAGGTGCAAATATGCACTTTGCAGACCCGATTTTTAAGAATTACCAGAGAATCCTGGCAGATAAGGTATTCCAGCAGTCTATTGTCAATACGTTTCTGTACCTGATCATTCAGGTTCCGATCATGCTGGTTCTTGCCATTTTGCTGGCGCAGCTTTTAAATAATAAAGATCTGAAATTCCGGGGACTTTTCCGTACCTGTGTATTTTTACCATGCGCTACCTCCCTGGTTTCCTACTCTTTGATCTTCCGTTCCATGTTTGCTACAGACGGACTGGTCAACAGTGTGCTTATTAATCTGGGAATCCTGGATACCGGCTATAACTTCCTGGGAAATGCCGCCAGTGCAAAGATCGTGATCATCATCGCCCTGATCTGGAGATGGACAGGCTATAACATGGTATTTTACCTGGCGGGCCTTCAGAACATTGAATATTCCGTA
The DNA here is from genome assembly GCA_019416265.1 of Clostridiales bacterium. GTDB lineage: Bacteria > Bacillota > Clostridia > Lachnospirales > Lachnospiraceae > Blautia_A. The sequence goes on from DXXQ01000003.1 coordinate 16,801, forward strand.
TACGAGGCAGCAAAGATCGACGGCGCCAACGGCTGGAAAACCTTCTGGAAGATCACAGTTCCGCTTTTGAAACCCACTATTATCATGACATTCATTATGTCTATCAACGGTACTCTGCAGCTCTTCGACGAGTCTGTCAACCTGACAAAGGGTGGTCCTGCAAACACTACCATCACAATGTCTCATTATGTTTATAACACATGCTTCATCAACGTGCCGAACTTCGGTTATGCGGCAGCCATGTCCTTCCTGATCTTTATCATGGTAGCGATCCTGGCATTTATCAATCTGAAAGTAGGTGATACACGTGACTAAGAAAAATAAATCAGCGATTCAGAGAAGATTGATTCCTACATATATTTTCCTGAGCATTGTCTCCTTTATCTCCGTGTTTCCTCTGTACTGGATGATTTCAGCGGCAACAAATACATCCACAGACGTTTCCAGAGGAAAGCTCCTTCCCGGAACACACTTTATGGAGAATTTCCGTAACCTGACCACACAGCAGCCCTTATGGAAAGCTCTTGGAAACTCTTTCTTTTATGCGATCCTTACAACAGTGATCTGCCTTCTGGTCTGCTCCATTGCAGGCTACGGCTTTGAGATTTATCATGACAAAGGAAAGGATTTATTATTCTCCATTCTTCTTCTTGCTATGATGATCCCGCAGGTTGCAACCATGGTTCCGTTATTCCAGATGTTTTCCAAGGCGAAGCTTCTGAATACCTCCATTGGTTTCATTCTTCCGATCATATCCACGCCGTTTATGATCATGATGTTCAGGCAGAATGCCAGGGCATTTCCGGTGGATATCATTGAAGCTGCCCGAATCGACGGACTCAGCGAGGTTCAGATTTTCTTCAGAATGTTTATTCCGACTATGAAATCCACCTATGCGGCAGCAGCAGTTATCACATTTATGAATGCGTGGAATTCCTATCTGTGGCCGAAGGTTATCATGACGGACAATGATGCGATGACAATGCCGATGCTCATTGCAAACCTGATCACCGGTTATGTGACAGATTACGGTATGCTGATGTGCGGCGTATTATTCTGTTCCATTCCGACAATGATCGTATTCTTCGTACTGCAGAAACAGTTCGCAGAAGGTATCACAGGTGCGGTAAAATAAGAAAAATGAAGAAAGCTCTCCAAACAATGGGTGGAGGGCTTTTTTGAAAAATAACAGGAGGGTATTTATGAAACAGTTTGATTATGCTCTGGTCGGAGATCCCCGGTATTTTCAGGAGGGACGACTGGAGGCTCATTCCGATCACATATATTATGGAGCAGAGGACATCCGCGAGGAGGGAAGCTCTTTTCAGTACAGTCTGAACGGACTGTGGAAATTTCATTATGCGAGAAATTACGGAAGTACGATTCCGGGATTTGAAAAAGAAGAATATTGCTGCAGGGACTGGGAAGATATTCATGTGCCCGCACATATCCAGATGGAGGGGTATGACGCGCCTCAGTATGCCAATGTGCAGTATCCCTGGGAGGGACATGAGGAGATTCATCCGGGCGAGATCCCCACACATTTCAATCCTGTTGCAAGCTATGTGAAATATTTCAGAGTTCCTGAAAACATGAAAGGGAGACGCCTTTTCATTTCCTTCCAGGGAGCGGAGAGCGGGCTTGCCCTTTGGCTCAACGGACAGTTTGTGGGCTACAGTGAGGACAGCTTTACCCCGGCTGAGTTCGAGCTTACCGATTATGTAAAAGAGGGGGAAAACAAGCTGGCAGCCCAGGTATTTAAGTGGACGGCCTCCAGCTGGTGTGAGGATCAGGATTTCTACCGGTTCTCCGGAATTTACAGGGATGTATATCTTTACACAGTTCCGGAGGTACATGTTTACGATATGGAAGTCCGCGCTGTTCCTGAGGAGGACTTAAAGAAAGCGGTTCTGACCTTGAAGACGAAGAACTGGGGAAAGGGAACGGCAGAGGTTGTGCTTGCAAGAGAGGGAGTGACTGTGGCAGAACGGACTCTTGTTCTGAACGGAGAGGACAGCCTTACCATGGAAATCAAAAATCCCTGTCTCTGGAGTGCGGAAGAGCCCTTGCTTTATGAATTGGAGCTGAAGATTTTTGACGAGACAGGGGTTCTTCAGGAAATCATTCCCCAGAAGGTAGGGTTCCGCAGATTTGAGATGAAAGACGGGATCATGACTCTCAACGGAAAGAGAATTGTATTCAAGGGTGTGAACCGCCATGATTTCAGCTCCGTAAGCGGAAGATGTGTTTCCGAGGAAGATTACCGCAAGGACCTGACCGTTATGAAACGAAACAATATCAACGCCATTCGAACCAGTCATTATCCCAATGCCTCTATTTTGTACCGTCTCTGCGATGAGTATGGTTTTTACCTGATCGATGAGACAAATCTGGAATCTCATGGTTCCTGGGATACAGCAGAGATGACCGGGGATTACACAGATGTGGTGCCCCATGACAAGCCGCAGTGGCTGGATATGATGCTGGACCGCACCAATTCCATGTATATGAGAGACAGGAATCATCCCTGTATCCTGATCTGGTCCTGTGGAAATGAATCCTTCGGAGGAAAAGATATTTATGAGATGTCGGAATTTTTCCGCAGAAAGGATCCTACCCGTCTGGTACATTATGAGGGCGTTTTCCACGACAGAAGCTACAATGACACCAGCGACATGGAAAGCCAGATGTATCCGTCTGTGGAGGCAATCCGGGAATTTCTGGCAAAGGATGACAGCAAGCCCTTTATCTGCTGCGAATATGCCCATGCTATGGGAAATTCCTGTGGGGCTATGCATAAGTATACAGATCTGACAGACACAGAGCCGAAATATCAGGGAGGCTTTATCTGGGACTACAGCGACCAGTCCATTTACAAAAAAGACCGATACGGAAAAGAATTCCAGGCCTATGGCGGAGATTTCGGAGAGCGCCCTACAGATTATAATTTCAGCGGAAACGGAATCGCTTATGGGGGCAGCAGGGAGGAATCCCCGAAGATGCAGGAAGTGAAATTCAATTATCAGAATATCACAGCAGAGGTCAGCGAAGCTTCTGTTCGGGTCATCAATAAGAACCTTTTTGTCAATACCGATACCTTCGGCTGCAAAGTGACAGTCGCAAAGAACGGAAAAGTCATTCGAAGCGCAGGGATCGAGACGAATGTGGAGCCCCTTGGTGAAAAGACCTATGCACTTCCTTTTGAAAAAGAAACAGCAGAGGGAGAGTATGCAGTCACAGTTTCCTTCTATTTAAAAGAGGACAGAATCTGGGCAAAAGCAGGTCATGAGGTTGCTTTCGGCCAGTATGTATATCAGGTGGAAGGCAGGAAAGAAGTCTGCACAGAGGAATTTGAGGTGATTCGCAGCATCCATAACATTGGTGTCCGCGGAGCTCACTTTGAAGTAATGTTCTCTGTTCTCAATGGAGGACTTGTTTCTTATAAATATGCAGGGAAAGAAATGATCGAGGCAATCCCGAAACCGAACTTCTGGAGAGCACCTACAGACAACGATTGTGGAAATCTCATGCAGATGCGCTATGCACAGTGGAAAATTGCCAGTATGTACGCAACACATAAGGAATATCGTTTAAGCCGGAGCTTCACAACTCCGGAGGATCATAAAGAATTCCGCCACGGCATTTACGGTCCTGCCAATGTGCCTGAGGTGGAAGTGAAGGAGCACAGCGCAGTTGTAAGCTTCCGGTATTTCCTTCCCACAACGCCTGCAAGCGACTGTGTACTTTCTTATGAAGTATACGGAGATGGAAAAGTTAAGACGACACTTACCTATGACCCGGTGGAGGGCCTTCCGGATATGCCGGAATTCGGTGTGATGTTCAAATTCAATGCAGATTATGACCATGTGAAATGGTATGGTCTGGGAGAGGCGGAAACCTATTCAGACCGTAAGCATGGCGCGAAACTTGGAATTTACGAAAATCTGGTTTCTGATAATATGGCTGCATATATGGTTCCTCAGGAATGCGGGGCAAAAGAAGAGGTGCGCTGGGCATCTGTTACAGACCGTAAGGGAAGAGGAATGCTCTTTGAGATGGAAGAGGGACCGATGATGTTCTCCGCATTACCCTACACACCTCATGAGATGGAAAACGCCATGCATCCTTACGAGCTGCCCCAGGTACATTACACAGTAGTACGCGTGGCAAAGGCACAGATGGGAATCGGCGGAGACGACAGCTGGGGAGCCTTTACACACTCGGAATATCTTCTTGACAAAGAGAAAAAGATGGAATTCAGCTTCAGCTTTAAGGGAATCTGATATTTCAGAAACTGGAGGGATTTTTAATGGACTTTGTGACAAAGAAACTGCTTCACGGCGGTGACTACAATCCGGAACAGTGGCTGAACAGACCGGATATTTTGAAAAAAGATATAGAAATGCTCAAGGAGGCAGGCTGCAATGTGGTGAGTCTCGGGATTTTTTCCTGGTCCACCCTGGAGCCTGAGGAAGGCGTTTACCAGACGAAATGGCTGGAAGATATAGTCGGTAATCTGTATGAAAATGGGATTTACACCATTTTGGCCACACCTACAGGAGCCCGCCCCAAGTGGATGGCAGACAAATATCCGGAGGTTCTCCGTGTAGACGAGAGCCGCAGGAGAAATCTCTTCGGGTTCCGACATAATCATTGTTATACATCGCCGGTTTACAGGGAAAAGACAGAGAAGATCAACCGTCTGCTCTCAGAGAGGCTGGGAAGCCATCCGGGCGTGATCCTGTGGCACGTTTCCAACGAATACGGGGGAGAGTGCCACTGCCCGCTCTGCCAGGAGGCGTTTCGAAACTGGCTGAGAGAAAAATATAAAACCATCGAAAATTTAAATGACAGATGGTGTACCACTTTCTGGAGTCATACGTATCAAAGCTTTGACCAGATTGAGAGTCCTTCCTCCATTGGAGAAACCCAGCTCCATGCACTGAATCTGGACTGGAAACGTTTCGTGACACACCAGACTGCAGACTTCCTTCATCACGAGATTCAGGCAATCCGGGAAGGGGGAAGCACACTGCCCACAACTGCAAATCTGATGTACTATTACGATGGACTTGACTATTTCCGGCTTGCCAGGGAAATTGATATTGTTACCTGGGATACCTATCCCGCCTGGCATAAGGAGGCGGTTCTGGAAACCGCCTACGATAACGGAATGTGCCATGACTTGATGCGTTCCCTGAAGAAAAAGCCCTTTTTCCAGATGGAATCCTGCCCGACCTCAATCAACTGGCAGGGGGTAAGTAAGCTGAAAAAGCCGGGAATCCTGTTTAGCCAGTCTATGCAGGCAATCGCCCACGGAGGAGAGGGAGCCCTCTATTTCCAGATCCGGCAGAGCCGCGGTGCCTCTGAGAAATTCCACGGCGCTGTGATCGACCATTACGGGGAAAAAGATACGAGAGTGTTTGGGGAAGTGGCAAAGACCGGAGAAGTCCTTGGGAAGCTTTCAGAACTGGCGGGAACCAGGGTGATCAGCAAGGCGGCAATTCTCTTTGACTGGAACAGCCGCTGGGCAATGGAGGACAGCCAGGGACCGAGAAATAAAGGACTCCATTATATGGAAGCAGTCCGTAAGGTGTACAGAGGGTTCCGCAAAAAGGGTGTAAATGTAGATTTGATCGATATGGACTGCGAACTGTCGGGATATGAGATTCTGGCGATTCCCATGGGCTATATGTTTAAAGAGGGCTTTGCTGAAAAGGTCCGGGCATTTGTGGAGAAGGGCGGTACTCTGATCACAACCTACTGGTCGGGAATCGCTGACGATACAGACAGATGCTATCTGGGCGGAACTCCACACGGACTGATGGACGTACTGGGAATCCGAAGCGAGGAGATCGACGGGCTTTACGACTGGGAAGAAAATCAGATGATTCCTGTAAAGGACAATGAGCTGGGGCTCTCGAGAGAATATACCTGCAAATATCTGTGCGATCTCGTCAGGACAGGAACTGCAAGAACGCTGATGACCTACGGCGGAGATTTTTACAGGGGGTATCCATGCCTTACAGTCAACTGTTATGGAAAAGGCAAGGCATGGTATGTGGCCTGTGACGGAGAAAAAGAGTTCTATGAGGAATTTATCGGAAGAGTGCTTGAAGACAGTCATATTTCGGGGCCTGTGAAAGAAGAAATCCCCCGGGGACTGGAAATCACCACAAGGGAGACAGACGCAGTACGATACTATATTTATCAGAATTTCGGGGAAGCTTCAGTTATTCCGCCTCTGCCCGGGGAAGGCTTTGCATGCGTCTTCGGTTCGGAGAGAGAAGCGCTCCCGCCCCTGGGCTTTCTGGTGCTGAAAAGTGCTAAAGAATAAAACGTGTTAATTGGCTTCAGGGTTAAATCTGCTTTTCATCAAATTTATCCATTTTATCGGTATGGGTTCTGTAATTTAAAGGGCTCATACCGAATTTCTTTTTAAAGGCTTTGGAAAAAGTAAGCTGGTCCTCGTATCCTACCATATTGGAGATTTCTTTTACAGAAAGGGCAGTGCTTGCCAGATAATTGGCAGCTCTGTGCATCCGGAAGTCGATGAGGAATTTCTGGGCGGAAAGACCCAGCTCTTTTTGGAAGGACTGATTGAGATGGGCGCGGCTGATACCCACATTTTCCGCGATGTCCCCCACTGTAATGCCGTGCATATACATTCCCCTGATATAGCCGATGGCAAGCTCCGTGTAGGTGCTGGTGCTGTAGCCGTATTTTTTCTTTGTCTCAAGGGTGGCACGTTCCTCCTGAAACGCTGCGAGAACAGACAGGATACGCATAAGGCAGGATTCCCGGTAGAGATTATCCGAGAAGGAAAGAGCCTTATGATCCAGCATATCCCCGATACAGTTTCTTATTAGGTCCTCGTTCGGGAAGGGAAGGATCCTCTGATTCTGGGAAAACCCGCACTGGCGCAGAATCGTATCTGCCCGCATTCCCTTAAAGCCGATCCAGGCATAGGTCCACGGCGTAGTTTCGTCTGCTCCGTAGGTTACGGCATCTCCGGGATAGATCAGAAACATCTGCCCCGGAGTCAGAGTCCAGGTATTTCCGTTGACTGAGAAAAAACCGGCTCCGTCAAGAACAAAATGAATGATATATTCTTCACGAACGCCGGAAAAAACATGATAAGGTTTGCAGTGCTCTCTGCCTGTGTGTACAAGGGAAAGATCAAGAGAGGTTTCCCGTAGGTGTTCAAGGCAGCGGAAATTAATACTGTCTGTATATTTTACATTTTTCATATTGTTTTTCTCCATAACTGAGATTTGGGTAAAATGCCCGTTTTAAAGGGATTTTCAGTGCATACTATCTAAAACTGTTTACATTTTACCATATAATAAGTAATTTTGCCATAGAAATATATACATAGGATATGCGATTTTTCTATATAAAAATTACCATATCTTCCATTCATATTCCCATTTCTAAAATTTCTGTAAAAGGTATAATAAGAATCACAAAGAACAAATCAGCAAAGCCCGGGGAAAGCTTATAAGGATGTAGAAGCTCAGGGCGTCCATGACAAAGAAGGAGGAAAAACAATGAACAAAACAATGAAAAAGTTCACCGTAGCATTACTCACAGGTGCAATGGCAGTGACAGCGATCGCTCCTGCAAGCGTACAGGCAAAAGCGAAAAAGCTTACGGTAGCAATCTGGGATAACGGACAGAAGGCCGGCCTTGAGGAAATCATGAAAGAGTTTACAGAGGCTACAGGTGTTGAGACAGAGATTCAGGTTATTGAGTGGGGAAGCTACTGGACACTCCTCGAAGCAGGAGCATCAGGGGGAGAGATGCCGGATGTATTCTGGATGCATTCCAATGAAGCTGTCCGCTACATGGCAAACGAGATTCTTCTCGATCTGACAGATTACATTGAAGGCAGCGAGAAGCTGGAGATGGATAAATTCCCGGAAGACATCAGAACCATGTATCAGTGGGATGACAAGACCTACGCAGTTCCCAAGGACGTAGATACCATTGCAATGTGGTACAACAAAGATATGTTCGATGAAGCTGGAATTCCTTATCCGGACGGAAGCTGGACCTGGGATGAGTTTTATGAGATCGCGGAAAAACTCACAAAGGAAGACGGAAGCCAGTTTGGTTTTGCGGCAAATCCGTCCAACGAGCAGGATACCTGGATGAACATTATTTACAGCATGGGCGGAACCGTTCTGAAAGATGACAATACCTCCGGTTTCGATGATGAAAACACGATCAAAGCAATGAACTTCGTTGATAAATGTATCAAAAATGTAATGCCTCCGGCTGCAACCATGTCAGAGACAGGCACAGACGTACTTCTCAGCTCCGGAAAGGTAGCCATGATTTCCCAGGGCTCCTGGATGGTATCCGGATTTAAAGATAACGAGTACATCACAGAGCACTGCGACGTTGCAAGACTTCCGAAGGATGCGGAGACAGGAGAGAGCGTTTCTCTGTATAACGGACTTGGATGGGCTGCATCTGCCAACACAGAAAATCCGGATGAAGCTTTCCAGTTAATTGAATGGTTCGGAACAAAAGATATGCAGAAGAAACAGGCAGACCTCGGTGTGACCATGGCAGCTTACGAAGGCGCATCAGAAGGCTGGGTAAGCAGTACAGACGCATTTAATCTCAAACCATATCTGGAAGCAATGGACAACATTGTATTCAGACCTCATACAAACGCAACTCTTGCATGGTGGAATCCAATGGTAGAAGAACTTAAAAAACCGTGGAACGGTGAAGAGAGCATGGAAGACGCATGTAAGAACATTACAGAAATTATGAATGAAAAAATCGCGGAAGAATCCTATTGATTGATCTTTACAGCGGCAGAGAGGAGTGAGAGCTGTGGCTGCACCAAAGAAAGGCACCAGTCAGGCGCGTAACGAGTTTATCTGGGGATGGGCGTTTATCCTCCCCACAATGCTTGGCCTGATCATCCTGAACATTTATCCGATTTTTAAAACCATTTACGAAAGCTTCTTTAAAACAGGAGATTTCGGAAAGGGAAACATCTTTATCGGATTTGACAACTATATCAAACTTTTTCAAGATGCAGAAGTGTGGCAGGCATTGTGGAATACCTTTAAATATGCAATTGTCGAAGTGCCATTTTCCATCGCGATCGCTCTTGTTCTTGCGGTTCTCCTGAACCGTAAGATGAGAGGACGTTCTGCATATCGTACCATTTTCTTCCTTCCAATGGTAGCGGCTCCCGCTGCCATTGCCATGGTATGGAGATGGCTGTTTAACTCAGAGTTCGGTCTTTTGAATCATGTATTCGGAACAAAGATCAACTGGATCTCCGACCCGAAGATTGCAGTATTCTCCATTGCAGTGATTGGTGTCTGGTCTATTATCGGTTACAATATGGTCCTTTTCCTGTCAGGCTTACAGGAAATCCCTCACGATTACTATGAGGCGGCAAGCATTGACGGGGCAACAGGAATCAAACAGTTTTTCCACATTACGATTCCGCTGCTTTCTCCTACCATCTTTTTCGTAATGGTAACGAGAGTCATCGGAGCTATGCAGGTATTCGATCTGATCTTTATGGTTATGGATAAAAATAATCCGGCTCTTTACAAGACCCAGTCACTTGTATACCTGTTCTATCAGAACTCTTTTATTGAAAATAACAAAGGCTACGGCTCCACGATCGTTGTGCTTCTTCTGGCAGTCATTATGATCATGACAGTCTTCCAGAACGTAGCCCAGAAGAAATGGGTTCACTATAATTAAGGAGGAAATGATATGGAAACAAGAGCAAAAATCAATAATGCAGTCATTCATATCGTTCTGATCCTGGTATCTGTTACCATGCTGGTTCCTTTCTTATGGATGATCCTTACCGCATTTAAGACAATGACAGAGGCGACCTCTGTAAACCCGTTTGTAATCTTCCCGAAATCCTGGAAGTTTGACAACTTTAAAGAAGTTATCGAGAACATGGATTTCCTGAAGCTTTACATAAATACCCTTCTCCTGATCCTGGGACGAGTGGTATGTGCAGTGCTGACTGCAACACTGGCAGGATATGCATTTGGAAGGCTGAACTTCAAGGGCAAAAACCTGATGTTTTCCCTGGTGCTTTTCCAGATGATGGTTCCCGGTCAGATCTTTATCATCCCGCAGTATCTGATGGTAAGCAAGATGGGAATGCTCAATACCATCTTTGCCCTGATATTCCCGGGTATGGTTACCGCATTTGGTACCTTCCTTTTAAGACAGGCGTATATGGGGCTTCCAAAAGACCTTGAGGAAGCGGCCCGCCTGGACGGCTGCAACATCGGACAGACCTTCCTGTTTATCATGGCTCCTCTGACACGTTCCTCCATGGTGGCACTGGGAATCTTCACGGCCGTATTTGCATACAAGGACCTGATGTGGCCTCTGATCTGTAACAAAGACGTTATGCCATTGTCAGCGGCACTTGCAAAGATGCAGGGACAGTACACAAGCAATTATCCGCAGCTTATGGCAGCATCCCTGCTGGCGTGCATCCCCATGATCGTTCTGTATCTGATCTTCCAGAAACAGTTCATCGAGGGTATCGCAACCTCCGGCGGAAAGCTTTAACAGCCGGACTGCCCGCTTCACAGTGGGCGTAAAAAAGAATAAAGACGTCCTGCATTGCCATCGGAACAGTGTGGGGCGTTTTTCGGAAATAGGAAAGGTGGGAAATTTATGGGATTTTTGACAGGAGAGGGAAGCCTTTTTAACAGAATATTCGGATTTCTGGGACAGATGATTCTTCTGAATCTTTTATGGATGGTCTGTTCTCTGCCTGTGGTTACGGCAGGCGCATCCACCACAGCGCTTTTTTACTGTACCTTGAAGCTCCATAAGGATAAAGACATCCGGGTGATCCACGATTTCTTTAAAAGCTTTCGCCAGAATTTTGGACAGTCAACAATGGCATGGCTGCTGCTTCTTCTTGCAGGAGGCGTGATCTGGATGGAGAAGGAAGCTCTTACTTCCATGCCGGGTTCCATGGGACAGATTTTCGGCTGGGTCCTTGGGGCAGCGGCAATTCCTCTGGCTTTGATCGCACTTTATATTTTTCCCACCATTGCGGCATTTGAAAATAAACTGGGCAGGCTGATATCCAATGCATTTTACTTCGCAGTCAAAAAAGCCGGATATGCGCTGGCAGTGGCGGTTGTTACGATTCTGCCAATGACAATGACTCTTGTAGATGCAAAGCTGTTTCCGGTGTATCTTTTTATCTGGCTGACGGTTGGATTTTCTCTGACTGCATACGGGGATTCCTGGTTTATGTGGAGATTGTTCAGACCATATTTCAAAGAGGATGACAGAGAGGAAGAGAATTGCTGCGAACAAAAGAAAAATAACACAGAGACAGATTCTTATGTCTTTTAAAAATAAGTATAGTGAGAGGTGAATGTGAAATGAACTGTATTACATTCAATGAAAAAACAGGAGTTTTTGTACTTCGGACAAAAAACAGTATGTACCAGATGCAGGTGGGAGAGTACGATACTTTGCTTCATCTGTATTACGGAGCAGAGGTGGGAGATACGGAGATTTCACATAGAATCGTGAAACGGGACAGAGGCTTCTCCGGAAATCCTTACGAGGCAGGACTTGACAGAGGCTTTTCCCTGGATACCCTTCCTCAGGAGTACAGTGCGTCAGGAAACGGAGATTACCGGATCAATGCCCTGGAGCTTGAGCTGGCAAACGGATGCAGTACGGCAAATCTGAAATATGAATTCTATACAGTGAGAGAAGGAAAATATGCTCTGGAGGGACTTCCTGCAATGTTTGGGAATGAGGAAGAAGCCCAGAGCCTGGAGATTGTCCTTGGGGACAGAGCTTCCGGTGTAAAGGTACATCTTTTGTACGGCGTTTTTCCGGAGCTTGATGTGATCACAAGGGCCGTCCGGATTGAAAATACACAGGAAGAACCGGTGACAGTCAGAAAGGCAATGTCTCTGGAGCTTGACCTGGAACAGAGAGAGTTTGATCTGATCCATTTTTACGGCAAGCACTGCATGGAACGCCAGATGGAGAGAGTGCCTGTGGAACACGGCATCCGCTCTGTGGGCAGCAGAAGAGGAAGCTCCAGCCATCATTATAACCCCTTTGTGATTCTCTGTGACAGAGAGGCAACGGAGAAACAGGGAGAGTGCTTTGGCTTTGCCTTTGTATACAGCGGAAACCATTGTTGCGAGATCGAGCGGGATCAGACAGAGCAGGTTCGCCTTACCATGGGAATCCATCCCTATCACTTTGCATATACCCTGGGCAAGGGGGAGAGCTTCCAGGCTCCTGAGGTCATTATGGCATATTCCCAGGAGGGCCTTGGAAAACTTTCCAGAATTTACCACGATGCCTTCCGTCAGAACCTGATCCGCAGCAAATATGTGGAGCAGCCAAGACCGATCCTTGTAAATAACTGGGAAGCTACATATTTTGATTTCAATGAAGAAAAGATTTTCGCCATTGCAAAAGAGGCGAAGGAAATCGGTCTTGATATGTTTGTCCTTGATGACGGATGGTTCGGCAAACGGGACGACGACTTCCGCGCCCTTGGGGACTGGTATGTAAATGAAGAGAAATTAAAGGGAGGACTTCCGGCTCTCGCAGAAAAGATACACGGACTTGGACTGAAATTCGGCCTGTGGATCGAGCCTGAGATGGTAAATGAGGACAGCGACCTTTACCGCGCCCATCCGGACTGGGCATTTGAGATTCCGGGGCGCAGACCAAACAGAAGCAGAAATCAGTTAAATCTTGACATTTCCAGAAAAGAAGTGCGGGATTATGTGATGGGACAGATTTTTGAGGTTCTGGATGCCTGCAAGGTGGATTATATTAAATGGGATATGAACCGCAGTGTGGATAATGTGTACAGCAATGCCCTTCCGAAGGAACGCCAGGGAGAGGTTTATCACAGATATGTGCTGGGGGTTTACGATATGATGGAGCGTCTGGTACAGCGCTATCCGGATCTGTTATTTGAAAACTGTTCCGGAGGAGGCGGACGTTTTGACGCAGGTATGCTCTATTATTCCCCGCAGATTTGGTGCAGTGACAATACAGACGCTGTGGACCGCCTGAAAATTCAGTACGGAACCTCTTTTGCATATCCGCCAAGTACCATGGGCGCCCATGTAAGCGTCTGCCCCAATCATCAGACGGGACGTACCACACCGTTTGAGACAAGAGCAGTGGTTGCAGGCGCAGGTACCTTCGGATATGAGCTTGACCTTATGAAGATGACAGATGAGGAAAAGACTCTTGCAAAAGAACAGATTCAGGAGTATAAGGCAATCGAAGGGCTTGTACAGTGCGGAGATTATTACAGACTGACCAATCCGTTTGAAAACAGGAATCATGTGCTCTGGCAGTTTGTTTCCAAGGATAAAAAAGAAACGATCGTGAGAGGCGTACAGCTTCATAACGAAGGAAATCCGGCCATTTATCTGATCCGTCTGGAGGGGCTGGATGCAAAGAAGCATTATGAAGATGCAGAAACGGGAAAGGTTTATACAGGAGCTGCGCTTATGAAAGCCGGACTTCCCGTTCTTCCCGGAACAGGCGATTACCAGCCGCTGAAATATCATTTCAGAGCTGTTGATTAACCCCCATAAAAAATAAAAAGAAAATATCTCCGGAGATTTCCGGGGATATTTTCTTTATTAGCTTTATTTTTTCTTTTTTGTGTCTGGATTGGAGGGGGCCATGCCGTCGATCAGGTGCTCGATGACCATTTTTTTCATGTAGACGTCGAAGCTTAAGAGGCAGATGAAAGAGAAATTCTTAAGGAAATCCTTATCCTCCTCGTCTGCATCCTCGAAGCTTGCCTGAGCCGCCTGATAGCTTCTCAGAAGATCCTTCTGGAGAGTCTCGATCTGTCCCTTTTCCATGCCGAAAACCTCGTTGTAGATATAGGTAAGGTCTTTTTCTGTCATGGATTTAAAATATTTCTCTGTGATAGGAGTCAGCAGAGTCTGGATGTCGTTGATGGACAGAATATTTTTAAAATAATAAATAAAGATGAGCATTAAAATATGCTCTTTGGAGTAACGCTTCTTCTCCGGCGGAGGAAGGAGTTTATTTTTTGCATAATTATTGATCATGGTCTTGGTGAGGATCTTGTCCTCCCCATGTCTTTTGCTGGAAGCGAGCTGATCCTCCATAAAAGTGGTGACCTGATCCATATATAAATCAATATTCGGCAGTTCCTCCGGTTTGATATAATCAATCCTTGCGACACTGTTCAAAATACTGTTGATTATGTCCTGCATATCAATTGTCATAATTTTATCACCTCTGTTCTCTATTATATAGTTTTCATTACTACTTGTAAATAACTTTTTTTCTGTACAAATATCTTTTTCTCTAATATAATAAGAAGTACATGAGTTCTGATTTGAAAAGAGATTTGGAGGTTTTAACATGAATGATAAATATAATATGCTCAATCCCCCTCAGCTGGAGGCAGTGTGTCATGTGGACGGCCCCCTTCTGATCCTGGCAGGAGCAGGTTCCGGAAAGACCAGGGTTCTGACTCACAGGATTGCATATCTGATTGACGAAGTGGGAGTGAATCCCTGGAATATTCTTGCGATTACTTTTACCAATAAGGCTGCCAATGAGATGCGGGAACGAGTTGACAAAATCGTGGGCTTCGGCTCAGAGAGCATCTGGGTTTCCACCTTCCATTCTACCTGTGTGCGGATTCTGAGAAGACATATAGACAGGCTTGGATATGACAATAATTTTACCATCTATGATACAGACGATCAGAAGACACTGATGAAAGAGGTCTGCCGTCGTCTCAATATTGATACAAAGGTTTATAAAGAGAAGGCTCTTCTTGCCCAGATTTCCCATGCCAAGGACGAGCTGATCACGCCGGACGAAATGGAAATGAATGCGGCAGGAGATTACAATAAGAAAAAAGTGGCAGGGGTTTACCGGGAATATCAGGCTGCCCTGCGCAAAAACAACGCGCTGGATTTCGACGATCTCATTGTTAAGACAGTGGAATTATTCCGGAACTGCGACGATGTTCTCTATAATTACCAGGAACGGTTCAAATACATAATGGTGGACGAGTATCAGGACACCAATACTGCCCAGTTTAAGCTGATCAGTCTCCTTGCCGCAAGATATGAGAATCTCTGCGTTGTGGGTGACGACGACCAGTCCATTTATAAGTTCCGCGGTGCGAACATCGGAAATATCCTGGGCTTCGAGCGGGTGTTTCCGGAGGCGAAGGTTATCCGGCTGGAGCAGAATTACCGCTCCACAAAAAATATCTTAAATGCCGCAAATGAAGTCATTGCCAACAATACGGAGAGAAAGCCCAAACGCCTTTGGACAGATAACGAGGAAGGGGAAAAAATTCATTTCCGCCAGTTTATGAACGGCTTCGAGGAAGCGGAGTATGTGGTGGGAGAAATTCAGAAAGCCCACAGAGAGGGACTTTGCAGCTATAAGGACTGCGCGATCCTTTACAGGACAAACGCCCAGTCGCGACTTTTTGAAGAGAAATGCCTCCTTGCAAATATTCCCTACAAAATTGTAGGCGGCGTGAACTTCTACGCACGAAAAGAGATCAAAGACCTTCTGAGCTACTTAAAGACCATTGATAATGCCAGGGATGACCTTGCAGTCCGCCGTATCATCAATGTGCCCAAAAGAGGAATCGGCGCTACGACTCTCGGAAGAGTTCAGGATTATGCAGACCAGATGGGCGTCAGCTTTTACGAGGCTCTGCGCGTCGCAGAGGAAATTCCTGCCATTGGCAGAAGCCTTGGGAAAATTGACGGCTTTGTGACTTTTATCCAGAGTCTTAAGAGCAAGGCGGATTCCTATACGGTGGAGGAGCTTTTGGATGAGGTGATCCGCCTGACAGGCTATGTGGCGGAGCTGGAAGCGGAGGATACCGATGAATCCAGAGCGAGAATTGAGAATATCGACGAGCTGATTTCCAAGACGGTCTCCTATCAGGAGGCAATGGAAGAAAAAGGGGAAAGGGCAACCTTATCCGGCTTTCTGGAAGAAATCGCACTTGTAGCAGATATCGATTCCGTTGACCCGTCTCAGGACTATGTTCTTTTAATGACCCTGCACAGCGCCAAGGGTCTGGAGTTCCCCAGAGTTTATCTGGCCGGAATGGAGGACGGGATTTTTCCGAGCTATATGACAATTGTGTCAGATGACCGCTCTGACATAGAGGAGGAACGCCGTCTGTGCTATGTGGGGATCACAAGAGCCATGAAGGAGCTGACTCTGACAAGCGCCCAGATGCGAATGATCCGCGGAGAAAACCAGTACAATAAGATTTCGAGATTTGTCCGGGAAATTCCAAGGGAGCTGGTGGAGCTTGGCCATACCATAGAGACGAAGAAGCCGAAGCTGGAAGATATCATACCTGCAAAGAGCAGCTTTTCCCAGATGAAGATGGCGTTTCAGGCAAAGCCCTTCCAGCAGAAAAACTTTACGGTAAAAAAAGCCGAAACTCTTGAATATGGAGTGGGGGATACGGTCCGCCATGTGAAATTCGGGGTGGGAATCGTAAAGGATATTACAGAAGGCGGCAGAGACTATGAAGTAACGGTAGACTTTGACAAGGCCGGAGTCAAAAAAATGTTCGCAGGCTTTGCGAAATTAAAGAAAATCTAAGAAACGGATACATACCCATTATCTGACAAATGGACAGTTTTTTCTCACAGGAACAGGTTTCTCCCAAAGGAGAAACAGGATAAAATTGCCTTAAGAAAAAACGGAAAGGAAGTACAGGTAATGGGTATTATTTTTAATGAAAAAACACAGGAATTTCATTTGTACAATGATGAGATCAGCTATCTGATGAAGGTGATGCGAAACGGCCAGATGGGACAGCTTTATTTTGGAAAAAGGATTTCCGTAAAGGAGAACTATGATTATCTCACGGAAATTCGTTATCGCCCCACAAGCGCCTATGTATATGAAAATGAATATTCTTTTTCTCTGGAGCATCTGAAACAGGAATATCCTTCCTACGGAACTTCAGACTTTCGTATGCCTGCAGTGGAGCTTCTTCAGCCAAACGGCAGCAGGATCACCGATTTTGTATACCAGTCTCACAGGATATATAAAGGGAAACCGGGGCTGGAAGGACTGCCTGCCACATATACAGAAGACGACAGCGAGGCGGATACTCTGGAAATTTTCATGAAGGACGAACTTCTGGGTGTGGAAATCCGGCTTCTTTATACAATTTTTCAGAAAGAAAATGCTATTGCCAGAAGTGTGCATTTTGAAAATAAGGGGCAGGAAACATATATGCTGGACACAGCAATGAGTCTCTGTCTGGATCTTCCTGATGACGAGTATGAATGGTATCAGTTTTCCGGGGCCTGGGGAAGGGAACGTCAGCTGAAAAAACGAATGCTCCAGTCCGGAATTCAGTCCATCGGAAGTACAAGAGGGGCATCGGGACATTTTCAGAATCCCTTTGTGGTGCTGAAACGTCCCTGTGCAGATGAATTTCAGGGAGAGGTACTGGGATTTTCCCTTGTATACAGCGGAAATTTCCTTGCACAGGCTGAGGTTGACACTTATAAAGTGACCCGTATGATGATGGGAATCCACCCCATGGGATTTTCCTGGAAGCTGGCGCCGGGAGGCAGTTTTCAGACTCCTGAGGCTGTGATGGTCTATTCCGGGGACGGCATCAACAAAATGAGTCAGACCTTCCACAGGCTTTACCGTACAAGACTTGCAAGAGGATACTGGAGAGACAGGGAAAGACCGGTACTTCTCAATAACTGGGAGGCAACCTATTTCGATTTCACAGAAGAAAAGCTGGTGGAAATTGCAGAGAACGCAAAGGAAGACGGTGTAGAACTGTTTGTTCTGGACGACGGGTGGTTCGGAACCCGCTGTGGAGAAACCAGCGGACTGGGGGACTGGTGGGCAAACACAGACCGGCTTCCGGAGGGAATTCGGGGACTTTCCGAAAAAATAGAAGCTCTTGGGCTGAAATTCGGACTCTGGTTTGAGCTGGAAATGGTAAATAAAGACAGTGAGCTCTACCGCGCCCATCCGGACTGGATCCTTCAGACGCCGGGAAGAAATACCTGTCATGGAAGAAAGCAGTACGTTCTTGATTTTTCCAGAAAGGAAGTAGTGGATTACATTTACGGGCTTGTTGTAAAAATCCTTCGGGAATCCCGCGTTTCCTATATAAAATGGGATATGAACCGATATATTACCGAATGTTTTTCAGCGGGTTATGGAGCAGACCAGCAGGGAGAGATTTTCCACAGATATATTCTGGGTGTTTACGACCTCTATGAGAGGCTGACCAGTGAATTTCCAAAGATCCTTTTTGAATCCTGTGCAAGCGGCGGCGGCCGTTTCGATCCCGGAATGCTTTATTATGCGCCCCAGTGCTGGACAAGCGATGACTCTGATGCAGTAGAAAGAATCAAAATTCAGTACGGAACCTCTTTCTGTTATCCGGTAAGCTCCATGGGAGCCCATGTGTCCATCACGCCGAACCATCAGGTTTTCCGCAGCACTCCGCTGAAAACAAGAGGGGATGTGGCGGCTTTCGGAGCCTTCGGCTATGAGCTTGACCTTGCAAGACTTACAAAGGAAGAACGGGCGATGGTACGGGAGCAGATCGCCTTTGTAAAAAAATACAGAAAGCTGATCCACACCGGTGATTTCTACAGACTGAAAAGTCCGTTTGAGGGAAATCTTTCTGCATGGATGGTGGTTTCTCAGGATAAAAAGCAGGCAGTCATTGCTTATTTCAAAATCTTAAATGATGTAAACTGCGAATTCCGCAGACTTGCCCTGAAAGGGCTGAAGGACGATCTCCTTTATGAGCTGGAGTCAGAGAACCGGGTGATGGGAGAATTTTTCGGAAATGAGCTGATGAACATCGGTCTTATCACCTCTGACGGATCTTCCGGTGAGACAAAGGCAGATACTGCCTGCGGGGACTTCTGGTCAAAGATCTATGTGCTGAACGCAAAATAAAATTCAATCCGGCTTCGGGTGGGAGAGAAACTTTTTTCTGTATGCGGCAGGGCTGATCCCAAAGGAAGCCCGAAAAATTTTTATCAGGGATTCCGGACGCTGGTAACCGCAGGAATAGGCGATCTCCGATATGGAAAGGGAGGTGGCTTCCAGCATATGGCGAGCCCTGGAAAGCCTGGCTGTTTTGATATATTCCATGGGAGAAAGTCCGGTGTATTTTCGGAAAAGTCCGCTGAGGTAGCTGCGGTTCAGACCGACGAAACGCGACACATCCTCCACGCCGAAAGGCTCCATCAGATGGCTGCTGATATAGAAAACAGCCTGATCTACATAAGGGTTGCCTTCTGAGAAGGGAAGAAGCTCATGGTTGGAGGAAGCAAGAATCCCTAAAAAATGATAGAGATTTCCAAGATTCTGATAAGTGTCCCCGATATTGCTGTGGTTATGCTTCAGCATATCGAGGACACAGTTTTTCAGACTCTCTTTTTCCTGACTGCGAAAAATGGGCTGTTCCATGGAAAGACCCAGGGAGGAGACAAGAGAGGAGGCCTCTGTTCCGGAAAATCCTACCCAGACATAGGTCCAGGGATTCCTTGCATCAGACTGGTAAACAGTCAGACAGTCCGGCGCGATCAGGAAGCCCTGTCCCTGGCTGAGATGGTAGACCGTATTGTTTACGGTAAATTCGCCCCTGCCCTCCAGAATATAATGGATGAGATAATAGGGGCGCACTGCAGGACCGAATTTATGACAGGGGGCAGTCACGGAATGCCCGAAGGTATTGACACATAAAGGCTGTCTGTCATAAACGGGAAGGTCCATATAAACATAAACAGAATTTTCCATAAAGCTTTTCCTCCTGCAGTCTGGCAAGCCTTGCCGGAGACAGTGTTTCCGACAGGGCGGTATCAGTCCTCGTCCTCCAGATAATAGCGGATAAGGTTCAGTGTATTTTCGACGCCCTCCTTATGGGTGCGCTCATAGCCGTGAGAAGCGTACACGCCGGGGCCGATAAGACCGTGGCGGACATCGTAGCCTGCATGCAGGGTAGCTTCCACATCAGATCCGTAATGAGGATAGATATCCACGGCATATTTCAGATCATGGTTCTGCGCAACCTGGATCATACGGCTTACAACAGGGTAGCTGTAAGGACCGCCGCTGTCCTTGGCACAGATAGAAACCTCATGTTCGGTACATTCCAGTCCGTCGCCTACGCAGCCCATGTCTACGGACCAGATCTCTGTCACACCATCCGGACAGGAGGCAGAGCCGCCGTGTCCTACTTCCTCGAAGATGGTGAAGTGGGCATAAACGCGGCGCTTTGGCGTAATCTTGTTGTCTTTGAGGTATTTCGCATAGCCAAGAAGAACAGAGGATGAAATTTTATCATCCAGGAAACGGCTTTTGATGTAGCCGCTTTTTGTTACCCGGGTGCGCGGCTCGAAGCATACATAGTCTCCGTTCATGATACCCAGAGCCTTGACGTCATCTTTGGAGCTTACCGGCTCGTCGATGAGGACTTCCACATTGTCCCAGGTTCTTTTCTCTGTGTAATCGTCTGTCACATGGACAGAAGCGTTTACAAGCTGGCAGGTTCCCTCGTAAATCTTACCGGATTTGGTGATGATCCGGCAGTTTTCCGTCTCTGCGTTCTCCGGGCGCATACCCCCCACCGGAGTGAGCTTCAGACGTCCGCTGTCCTTGATCTGGTGAACCATGCCTCCTAAGGTGTCGCAGTGACATTCCATGAGAATGGCATTTTCGGTGTCATCCCCTCCGAGATCTGCAAGCACGCCGCCTTTTACCGTACGCTCTGCTTTTACGCCGAGACGCCGGAATTCCTCCAGCAGATATTCCGTTACCTTTTCACCGTAGCCGGAAGGGCTGTCAATATTCAGAAGCTTCACTGCCTGATCTACGATGTAATCTACATATTGTTTCATATTCAAATCTCCTTATCGGTTTCCCTTTCATACTTGTAACCCTGGTTACTGGAAACAGTAAGTACAGTTTATCATAAATTGTAAAAAAATGCAGTAGATGTCTACCCATTTTTCGGTGACTTTGTTAAAATATAAAGAAATCAGACAGAAAATTTCTGCCTGCAATATGGAAGGGGAGATACAAAAATGTTAAAAGTGTTCCTGGTAGAAGATGAAATGATTATACGGAACGGTGTGAAAAATAATATACCCTGGGAGCAGGAGGGATTCACCTTTGTGGGAGAAGCGGGAGACGGAGAGCTGGCGTGGCCGCTGATCCGGCAGACGAAGCAGGATATTCTGATCACAGACATCCGGATGCCCTTCATGGACGGGCTGGAGCTTTCAGGACTGGTGCGGAAAGAACTTCCGGATACGAAGATCATTATTTTAAGCGGATACAGCGAATTTGATTACGCGAAACAGGCCATCAATCTGGGAGTAGCCAACTACCTTCTCAAGCCCATCAACGGGGAAAAGCTTCTGGAGGCTGTGAAACAGGTGGCGGATATTATCCGGGAGGAGCGGGCCCAGGCTCTCCTTGTGGAACAGTACAGACAGGAGAACCAGGAGAATATCAAGGTGGAAAAAATACGCCTTTTCGAACAGATCGTCACAGGCTCTTCCACAGCAAGAGAAATTCTTGACAGAGGCGAGCTTCTGGATCTGGATCTGGCGGCGCCTTTCTATACGGTTTTGCTTCTTAAGCTGATCGATTCCGGAGAGAATATGGATATTTCAGGACAGGTTATGGAAGCCTCGGAAAAAGTAGACGCTGCAGTTATGGAGAGGCCTGAATTTTTTGCAGTGGAAAGAGGACTGGAGGGTCTGGCCATCCTGATCAAATCCAGGGAGGAGACACAGGCAAAAAGCCAGCTTGACCAGTTTGAGCAGGAGATCAGGAAGATCCTGTCGGGATATCCGGAGGTCTCCTACTTCGGAGGAGCAGGGGATACGGTTCAGAGAATGAGAGATATCCGGCGCTCCTATGTAGGCGCAAGCAAAGCCTTTGCCAGCCGGTTTTTCACGGAGAAAAACCGTTTTCTGGCTGTGGAACAGCTTCATGAATTAAAGCCCGGCGGTGTGAAAGACAGGAATCTGAAGTCCGTGGACGCATCCAAGGTAAACAGAAAGCTTATGGAAGATTTTCTCAAAAGCGGACTTGAAGAGGAGACACAGAGCTTTGTGGAAGAATATTTTAAAAATATCGGACGAAAAAATTATGAATCCCTTATGTTCTGCCACTATCTGATCGTGGATATGAATTTATGTGCCAGCCATTTTCTGGAAAGCATCGGAATCGATCCCTCCCTTCTTCCGGCCCAGTGCAGGGATGTAGGCGAGTTTGCATATTCTCTCCAGTGTGAGGAGAGGATGATCGCCTATGTGACAGAGCTTTTTACGGAAACCATACGGCTTCGCGATAATTCTTCCAAAAATAAATATCTGGAGCTTATCACAGACGCCCAGAAGATTATTCTGGAAAATTTCCAGAACAATGAGTTCTCAATGAACCAGGCTGCAGCAATGGTGAATTTAAGTCCCGGATATTTCAGCACTCTCTTCCGTCAGGAAACGGGAATGAGCTTTGTGGAGTATCTTACAAGCATCCGTCTGGAAAAAGCGAAGGCTCTTCTGATGTGCACCAATATGAGAAGCTCGGAGATCGCCTATGAGGTGGGATATAAGGATGCCCACTATTTCAGCTATATTTTCAAAAAAGTATGCGGATGTACCCCGAAGGAATATCGTGCAAGGAAAGGCGAGGATATTCTATGAGATTACCGGAAGGCATTAAATTTTTGAAAAAATATTCCCTTGAAAAAAGGCTGAATCTTCTGGCCGCGGTTATTATGCTGCCTTTGACGGCCCTGATTCTTTATCTTCTTGTAAGCCTGATAAATTTCAGCAGCGCGTACAGCCAGAGCGTAAAAAACATTACGGCTATCAATAAATACAGTCTGAAATTTAAAACAGACCTGGATTACAGTATGTATCGTGCCATTATTGGAAATCTCAGCTTCAAAAATCTCAATGAGGAGGAGGCAAATCTCCAGTCGGACGACGCCAGGGTAAGAAACCCCTATTCCATGATCAATGAGCTTCACGGCTCCCTGACAAACCAGATCGCAGAGTCGGAAAGCGGCCATCAGGAGCTTCTGAGCAGAATTGACAAGAGCCTTGGATGGCTGGAAAGAGTGGTGCGTACCATTGATGATAACATCGAGGAGGGAAGCCATTATGAGGAAAATATGGATCTTCTGGAAAATGACATCAGAAGCTCCACAGCCCTGATTCAGGAGAATCTTCAGGAATATATTTATTATGAGACATCCAATCTGGAAAATATCAGATATATGCTGGAGGACAGGGCAAAGAATACCCTGATCCTTTGTACAGTGATCCTTCTGATCCTTCTTGTGCTGAGCCTGGGTCTGACAAGGCTGATCACCCAGAGTGTGACGAAGCCTATCCGGGAGCTGTGCAGAGCCACGAAACAGGTTGCAAAGGGAAATTTTTCCCACACAGAGATTGAATCCGGCGACGAAATTCAGGTGCTTACCAACAGCTTTAATGATATGACAGGGGAGATTCAGTACCTGATCGAAAATATCAAAAAAGAGCAGAAAAATCTCAGGGATACGGAGCTTAAGCTTCTCCAGGCACAGATCAATCCACACTTTCTTTATAATACCCTGGACGCTATTGTATGGATGGCTGAAGGCGGGATGAACAAAGAGGTGGTATTTATGGTTACGGCTCTGTCGGAATTTTTCCGCACAACCTTAAGCGAGGGAAATGATTATATCACCATCCGGGAGGAAGAATCCCATATCAGAAGCTATTTGAGTATTCAGGAGGTGCGCTATGCGGATATTCTGGAATATGAGATCAACATAGACGCAGAAATCTATCCTTATTATATATTAAAGCTTACTCTTCAGCCTCTTGTGGAAAACGCACTCTATCACGGGATCAAAAACAAGCGCGGAAAAGGCAAGATCACAGTCAGAGGCTATGAACGGGGTGACAGAATTTATCTGGAGGTAGGAGATAACGGAATCGGAATGTCGGAAGAGGAGCTGGAGCTTCTCCGGAAAAAGGTGAAAGGAGAGGCGGAAAGGGAAAGAGGCTTCGGACTTGGAAATGTGGACGAGAGGATCCGTCTGAACTACGGGCCGGAGTATGGGATTCGGTTTGAAAGTAAAAAGGGGGAAGGAACACTGGCCACAGTGTGTATACCTAAAAAAATCACACTTTTATCTGAAAATAACAAACCAACTAATTCTTGACAGGGAAAATTAGTAAAAAAAACAACAAACACCCTTGTTTATTCTGTTTCTTTTATGAAAAATTACTGATAGAATAAGGTTACAAGATAACGAAGGGGCAGCGAAGCCCAGGAAATTTAAGGAGGGAATTTTTTATGAAGAAAAGAGTTTTAGCAGTTTTAGCAGCATCCGCACTTGCAGCTACCATGATGCCTGTCACAGCATTTGCAGGCGAAGATGACCTGATCACAGTTGGTTACGCACAGGTTGGAGCAGAGTCTGACTGGAGAACCGCTAACACAGAATCTTTTAAATCCACATTTACAGAAGAAAACGGATATAAGCTGATCTTTGACGATGCACAGCAGAAACAGGAAAACCAGATCAAAGCCATCAGAAGCTTTATTCAGCAGGAAGTTGACTATATCGTAGTAGCTCCTGTAGTTGAGACAGGATGGGAAACAGTACTTCAGGAAGCTGCAGACGCAGGTATCCCGGTAATCCTTTCCGACCGTATGATGGACCTTGCTGACGAAGATCTTTACACCTGCTGGGTAGGCGGAAACTTCATTAAAGAAGGTGAGACCTGTGCAGACTGGTTAGCAAAATATCTGGAAGATCAGGGACGCGGAGAAGAAGAGATCAACATGGTAACTATTCAGGGTACCATCGGCGCTTCCGCTCAGATCGGACGTACAGAAGGTGTTGCAAATAAGATGGCAGAGCATCCGAACTGGAAGATGTTAGACATGCAGTCCGGTGAGTTCACACAGGCAAAAGGCCAGGAAGTTATGGAATCCTTCTTGAAATCCTATGACGACATCGACGTTGTTATCTGTGAGAACGATAACGAAGCATTTGGCGCAATCGACGCGATCAAAGCTGCAGGAAAGACATGCGGACCGGACGGCGACATCATCGTTGTTTCCTTTGACTCTGTAAAAGCAGCCTTTGATTCTATGATGGCAGGCGATCTGAACGCTACTTTCGAGTGTAACCCGCTTCACGGACCACGTGTAGCTGAGATTATCCAGAAACTGGAAGCTGGCGAAGAAGTTGAAAAGATTCAGTACGTTGACGAAGCATACTTCGACACATCCATGGATCTTGAAAGCATCGTTGCAGAACGTGCATATTAATTAGCAGCCATAAACAATCCCATGAAAAAAGGGTTTCCCAAGTTCAATAATTAAGTCGTGTATTATGCGGGGACGACGGAACCGAAAGGTTCCCGCCCCGCATTTTTAAACAGCAAAGGGATCAGGCGGGATTTTAATTTGTCCGCTCACAGTTACATAGAAAGAGAGGCAGCTTTATGGAGCAGGGTGTTGTGCTCACAATGAGACATATCAGCAAAAATTTCCCGGGCGTTAAAGCGCTGCAGGATGTGGATTTTACATTACGAAAAGGTGAGATTCACGCACTGATGGGCGAGAACGGCGCCGGAAAATCCACATTGATCAAAGTCCTCACAGGCGTTGAGGAGTTTGAGACGGGAGAAATCAGAATTGACGGAAAGAATACGGTCATTGTCAACCGCTCCCCGCAGGAAGCGCAGATGAACGGAATCAGTACGGTTTATCAGGAGGTAAACCTCTGTCCGAATCTTTCCGTAGCAGAAAATCTTTATATCGGCAGAGAGCCGATGCGCGCCGGCATGATCGACTGGCGGACCATGAACAAAAAATCCAGGGAGCTTCTGGAAAGCCTGGATATTCACATTGACGTTACTATGGCAGTGGAAAATTATTCCATCGCCATTCAGCAGATGCTTGCCATTGCCCGTGCAGTAGACATGTCGGCAAAGGTGCTGATCCTGGACGAGCCAACCTCCTCCCTGGATGACGGAGAGGTAGAAAAGCTGTTCAGGCTTATGAATAAGCTGAAAGCACAGGGCGTAGGCATTATCTTCGTCACACACTTCCTGGAACAGGTCTATGCAGTATGTGACAGAATTACCGTTCTTCGAAACGGAACTCTTGTGGGAGAATATAAAGTAGAAGAACTTCCGAGAGTACAGCTTGTAGCCAAGATGATGGGAAAAGACTTCGATGATCTGGCTGCAATTAAGAAAGAAACCTCCGAACAGAAAGAAATGGGAGAGGTTGTGATCTCTGCCAAGGGTCTTGGCCATAAGGGAACCATTAAGCCTTTCAACCTGGATATCCATAAAGGAGAGGTAATCGGTCTTACCGGACTTCTGGGATCCGGACGTTCCGAGCTTGCACGGAGCATTTACGGAGCGGACAAGGCAGATTCCGGCGAACTTTTTGTAAAAGGCAAAAAGCTTCTGGTGGGAGCTCCTCTGGATGCCATGATGGCAGGTATGGCATATCTTCCGGAAAACAGAAAGGAAGAAGGAATCATTGCCGATCTTTCTGTCCGTGAAAATATTATTATCGCTCTTCAGGCGAAACGCGGCATGTTCCATCTTCTCAGCCGCAAAGAGCAGGAAGAATTTACAGACAAGTATATCGATATCCTCCAGATCAAAACTGCTGACAGGGAAACGCCGATCAAACAGCTTTCCGGCGGTAACCAGCAGAAGGTGATCCTGGGCAGATGGCTTCTTACAAATCCGGATTTCCTGATTCTGGACGAGCCTACCCGCGGTATTGATATCGGTACAAAAACAGAGATTCAGAAATTAGTATTGCAGCTTTCAGAACAGGGAATGGCAGTGATGTTCATCTCCTCGGAAATCGAGGAAATGATCCGTACCTGCAGCCGTATGGCAGTTCTCCGTGATGGTATGAAGGTAGGAGAGCTGGAGGAATCCGAGCTTCACCAGGATTCCATCATGAAAGCAATTGCAGGAGGTGGAAATTGATGGAAAAATTCAAAAAACTTACATCTCAAAGACTGTTCATGCCAGTGTTCTGTCTGATCATTATGCTGATCGCAGCAGTCATTGCAAGTCCCGACTTCTTCAAAATCGATATTCAGAACGGCGTTCTGTACGGTCGTATCATCGATGTGATCAACCGAGGCAGTGAGGTCGTGATCCTTGCCATCGGTATGACTCTTGTAGTCGCAGCTTCCGCAGGTACGGATATTTCCGTGGGCGCAGTTATGGCAGTTGTTGCAGCAGTGACCTGTTCCTTCATTGCAGGAGGACAGCAGTCTGTAAACGAATATATCAACAATCCTATACTGGGTATTCTTCTTGGTATTCTGGTAGGTATCCTCTGCGGATGCTTTAACGGTTTTCTGGTTGCAAAGCTGCATATTCAGCCTATGGTGGCAACCCTGATCCTTTTCACAGCAGGCCGCGGTATCGCGCAGCTTCTCACAAACGGACAGATTACCTATATCCGTGTGGAAAGCTTTAAGATGCTGGGTGCCAGCATTCCCGGAATTCCCATTCCCACCTCTATTTTCGTGACAGTGATCATGGTGGCAGTCACCATGCTTCTTCTGAAAAAAACAGCTCTTGGCATGTATGTGGAAGCAGTTGGTATCAACTCCCGTGCATCCAGACTGGTGGGATTGAAATCCGCGAAAATCATTTTCCTGGTATATGCATTCAGCGGTTTCTGCGCAAGTATTGCGGGACTGATCAACTCTTCCCGTATCTATTCCGCAGATGCCAACAACATTGGTCTGAACCTGGAATTGGATGCCATCCTTGCAGTTGCCCTGGGAGGAAACTCTCTTGGCGGCGGTAAGTTCTCCCTCATCGGAAGTGTGATCGGCGCCTATACCATTCAGACACTGACAACGACCCTTTATGCAGTATCTGTAAGTTCTGACCAGATTCCTGTATATAAGGCGATCGTAGTTGTAATCATCGTATCATTGCAGTCCCCTGAGCTTCATAAGATGTTCCGCCGTCTTAAAGGAAAAGGCGCAGCTCAGGCAGCCAGTGGGAAAGGAGCAGCATAATGAAGAAAGACAGACGTAAACTGGACGGAAATTCCTTTCTGTTGTTGATCACCATTGCGCTGTTTGTGGTCATGTACATTGTAGGGATTATCCTTTTTAAGGATCAGGGCTTTGCCAAAACCCAGAACTTTTTGAATCTGTTTATATCCAATGCCGGACTGATCGTTATAGCGGCAGGTATGACCATTGTTATGATCACAGGCGGTATTGATATTTCCGTTGGTTCCGTGGTTGCCATGGTCTGTATGATCCTTGCATGGTGTATGGAGAAAGCGGGATGGGGTGCGATTCCTTCCGCAATTTTTGTCCTGGCTATCGGTCTTGTGTTCGGTTTTGTACAGGGATGGCTGGTGGCATATCTGAATATACAGCCGTTTATCGTAACTTTGGCAGGTATGTTCTTTGCCAGAGGTATGACAGCAGTGATCAGCAAGGAAATGATCAGTATCAAAAATGAGATGTTTTTAAGCTGGGCACAGTGTAAGATCCACCTTCCCTTCGGCGGTTATGTGAATAAAAAAGGCAAACTGATCGAGCCCTATATTTATCCAAGTGTGATCATTGCACTGGTTATTCTGGTGGTTATCTTCATTGTTCTGAAATATACGAAATTCGGACGCAGCATCTATGCGATCGGAGGAAATGAACAGTCTGCCCTGATGATGGGACTGAATGTAAAGAAAACAAAGCTGAAAGCCTATATTCTTGAGGGCTTCCTGGCAAGTGTAGGCGGTTTCCTTTTCTGTCTTAACACCTGTTCCGGTTTCGTTGAGCAGGCAAAGGGCTTTGAGATGGACGCTATTGCATCAGCCGTTATCGGCGGAACTCTTCTGACCGGCGGTGTTGGTAATGTATTCGGAAGTCTGTTCGGCGTACTGATCAAAGGTACCATCGAAGCTTTCATCACCTTCCAGGGAACCTTATCCTCCTGGTGGACAAGAATTACCATTGCGGCAATGCTCTGCTTCTTTATCGTACTTCAGAGTATCTTTGCAGCAGCAAAAGAAAAGAATAAGAAATAACAGAAAAGGGGCAGGTGTCATCTGTACGGATCACACCTGCCCCTTATTTGGTACTGACGATTTCCTGTCAGTCCCCTTATCATTGGACTTCTTTTGATTTTACTAAATGAGTTACGGTCTCCACATGGACAGTCTGGCAGAACTGGTCTACGCAGCAGGCCTTTTCCAGACGGTATCCGGCTTCCAGAAAAGAAGGAAGATCACGGGCAAGGCTGGTGGCTTTGCAGGAAATGTAGACAATATGCTCCACGCCGTAGGAAAGGATCTTAGGCAGCGCTTTTGGATGGATGCCGTCACGGGGGGGATCAAGGATGATGACGTCAGGCTTTTCGGTAAGGTCGTCGAGAACCTTCAGAACATCCCCTGCAATAAAGCGGCAGTTGGACAGGCCGTTAAGTCTGGCGTTTTCTCTGGCTGCTTTTACCGCATCTTCCACTATCTCCACACCAATGACCTCATCTGCAACGGAAGCTGCAAGCTGGGCAATGGTTCCGGTACCGCTGTAGAGGTCAAAAACAACCTTGTCCTTCGTATCTCCAATGTAATTTCTTACAATAGAGTACAATACCTCCGCAGCCAGGGAATTCGGCTGGAAGAAGGAGAAGGTGCTGATTTTGAAGCGAAGACCCAGAAGGGTTTCATAGAAATAGTCCTGGCCGTAAAGGATTCTTGTCTCATCACTCTGAACCACATCAGAGAGAGAATCGTTGATAATATGCATAATGCCGACAATTTTTCCCTCAAGAGGAAGAGCGAGCAGTTCTTCTTTTAAGGGGGAGAGGTCATGCTCTTCCTGACTGGTGGTAATCACATGAACAAGAATCTCACCGCTTGTAACCCCTCTTCTGAGAAGGAGATGGCGAAGATAGCCGGTGTGCTGCAGCTTTTTGTAATAAGAAACATTTCTGGTTTTGAAATAGTTATGGACACAGGCAAGGATCTTTGTCATATCTTCGTGTACCAGTTTGCAGTCATATGCGTTCAGGACGTCGTAGGTACTTCCCTTTTTGTGAAGACCAAGGGAAAGGGGACCGTCCTTATATTCGTCGCCAAAGGAAAACTCCATCTTATTGCGGTAGCCGAATTCAATAGGGCTTCCGTGAATTCCCTCCCAGGTGTAGGAAGACTGTCCCCCCTCTTTAAGAGCTGCATCCAGAAGGTCCCGCACCTGGCGTTCCTTCATCCTGAGCTGTTCTTCATAATCCATAGTCTGGTACATACATCCCCCGCAGTCCGGAAAAATGCTGCAAACAGGAGTGCGTGTTTCCAGGGGAGAGGGTTCCAGAACCTCCATAAGACGGCCTTCTGCCCGTCCGGAACGCTTTTTGTTGATCATAAAGCGGATT
Source organism: Clostridiales bacterium (assembly GCA_019416265.1). Classification (GTDB taxonomy): domain Bacteria; phylum Bacillota; class Clostridia; order Lachnospirales; family Lachnospiraceae; genus Blautia_A. Next base: position 47,325 of record DXXQ01000003.1, read on the forward strand.
TTCTGTCCCGGAATTCCGTTTTTGACTGTGACCTTTTCATCACCGACCATGACCCGGCCTTTGTTTGGAAAATCTACTTTTTCGATAGTACCTTCATAAATTTCGCCTTTTTTCATAGAACCTCCTGAATTCAGTAAAATAGCTCCGGAACATGCCGGAGCTACTTGTTATTTTAATTAATATGGGGAAAATCAGTCTTCGTCGTCCTCGAAGTAGTCATCGAAATCGTCGTCGAAGTCTTCTTCAAAATCTTCAAGATAATCCGGGGTAAAGAAACGATATACTGCAAATGCAATACCTGCCACCGCAGCAACTGCACCGATAATTGCCAATGCCCAGAGGACTGTATTTTTCTGTTTCTCTTCATCTTTTTTCTTTAATGCTGATAATAATTCCTCGATTTTAATATTCATAATTACACCATCCTCTCATTTTAATACAAACGGAACCAGATTTTCCTGCCGTTTTCAGATACGGATATTATACCACCATCAGACTGATTTTACCATATCAAAAGTGAAATTAAGAGAAAAATAAAAAGGAGTGAAAGAAAACCTGTTTCTGCATTTTAGGGATAGTTAATAGAACGAAAGTGTGATATACTCAACTATACGCCGCAGGATGGGAAAATCCCGGAGCCTGCAGAAAAATAACAGAAAGAGTGGAAGGTAATATGATATTAAATCTTGTATTATTAGTCGTCGGCTTCATACTTCTGATCAAGGGAGCAGATTTTTTTGTGGCAGGCGCATCCGGCATTGCTGAGAAATTCAGAATTCCCCAGATTGTCATCGGTCTTACGATCGTTGCGTTCGGCACAAGCGCACCTGAGGCGGCCATCAGTATTTCGGCGGGCTTTAAAGGCTCTACGGGGATTTCCATCGGAAATATTCTGGGCAGTAATATCCTGAATATTCTTCTGATCCTCGGGATCACAGCCTGTATCACTGCACTGAAGGTGCAGAAGAATACGGTGATGATTGAGATTCCCTTTACGATCTTTATCACAGTTGTTCTGGTCGTTCTGGGAAATACCATGGGGAAACTGAACCGTGTCACAGGAGTGATTCTGTGGATTCTGTTCCTGGCATTTCTTGCATATCTCTTCTATACAGCATATAAGGGAAGGAAAGAAGGGGAGCCGGATTCCTGTCCGCATCAGATGCAGCCGATGTGGAAGCTTCTTCTTGTTACCGCGGCAGGTCTTGCAGCGGTTGTCATCGGAAGCGATATCACAGTAGACAGCGCCTCTGCCATTGCCTCAGAGCTGGGAATGAGCGACAGACTGATCGGTCTTACGATTGTAGCGTTCGGAACGTCTCTTCCGGAGCTTGTTACCTCTGTGATGGCAGCGAAGAAGGGACAGGCTGATATTGCAATCGGAAATATTGTGGGAAGCAACATTTTTAATATTCTGTTCGTACTCGGAACAACAAGCCTTGTCTGTCCGATCCCGTACGATGCAGCGCGTTTCCTTGTGGACGGTATAGTATGTATCGGCGCAGCAGTTCTTCTGTGGCTCTGTGTCCTGAAAAATAAAGAACTCCGCAGATGGGGAGGAATCCTCTTCCTTGCGGTTTACGCGGGATATTTTATTTATCTTGTGAGATAAAGCAGAAATTACACAGGAGATAAAAATGAGTATTTTAGAACTTTTTATCCTGGCTGTAGGGCTCTCCATGGATGCCTTTGCCGTATCTGTGTGCAAGGGGCTTTCGCTGGGAAAGATAAATTGGAAGCATATGTGTACGGCTGGCGTCTGGTTTGGCGGATTTCAGGCGCTGATGCCGCTGCTGGGTTATATTGGGGGCCGTTTTTTTACAGAGATGATCACAGGCTATGCTCACTGGATCGCCTTTATACTTTTGGCTTTTATCGGCGGAAGTATGATCCGGGAGGCATTCGGTGAGGAAGAGTGTACAGACTGCTCCATGTCGGCCCGCTCCATGCTGGTGCTCGCAGTTGCCACAAGCATTGACGCCCTTGCTGTGGGCGTGACGCTGGCTTTCCTGAAGGTATCGATCCTTCCGGCAGTGTCCTTTATCGGAGTAGTGACCTTTGTCTGTTCTGCTCTTGGCGTAAAGATCGGAAGTATTTTCGGAATGAAATATAAAGGGAAGGCAGAGTGCTGCGGAGGGATCATTCTGATCCTCATCGGACTGAAGATTCTTCTGGAGGGACTTGGATATTTGTGACCTGAAGAAAAGCTGCTGTTCACTCCGTTCACAGTAACGAAGAAAACAGCAGAATATGGAAAAAGTAATTATAAATTACAGATACCTGAAAAAGTATGTTATAATAGTTGTATCTAATGAAGATGAATCATAATTCAGGGAGGAATATAATATGAAGAAAAGCAAATTAGCAGGTATTTTACTTTGCAGTATGTGTCTTATTACAGGAAGCGCAGTGCCGGCCATGGCTGATTCTGTTAAAGTCGTTACTCTTGGAGCAGACCTTACAGAAGAACAGAAAGAGACTATGCTGAGATATTTCAAGGTGGATAGAAATGATGTGCAGATCCTGACGATCACAAACCAGGATGAGAGAGAACACTTAAGCTCTTATGTTCCTCTTGAGCAGATCGGTACAAGAACTGTCAGCAGCGCTTATGTGAAACCAACCCAGTCAGGGGGGATCAAGGTTCGTACAGCAAACCTTAACTGGGTAACCTGTAATATGATCGCGACTACGCTTTCTACTTCCGGTGTGAAGAACTGTGAAGTTGTGGCAGCGTGTCCTTTCGAGGTATCAGGAACAGGTGCTCTTACAGGAATCCAGATGGCATATGAGACAGCCACAGGAGAACAGCTTGACGAGACAAAGAAGGAAATCGCCACAGAAGAGATGGTGGTAACCGGAAACCTTGCCGATCAGGTAGGCAAAAATGACGCCACAACCGTTATCAATAAGGCAAAGATGGAAGTCATTAAAAATGGTGTTGAGGATGTGGATTCCATCTATAATATTGTGATCAATATCGCAAATGAGAACGGTGTTTCCTTAAGCGATGAGCAGATCGGCGATATCGTAGACCTTCTGGTGGAAATTTCCCAGCAGGATTATAATTATGAAGATATGGCTGCAACTCTGGAAATGGTAGACGGAAACGTATCCGGCGACGAGGTCGGAGAACTGGCTGACGAGGAGGACGTTACGGTAGAGGCAGGAGAGGTTGTAGACGGAGACAGTATTATGGCTGATCTGGACGACAGTATTCTCGGCGGCGACGTAGTGGCAAGCTCCACAGAGGATCCGGGACTTGAGCAGGAGACAGGTATGGTGGAAGGCAGCGCTCCGGAAGAGAACTGGGGCGAGGAAGAATGGACAGAGGATGAGAGTACAGAAGGCAGCGGAGAGATCGTGGATGAAGGTGATACATCTTCTGCTGACGAATTATCAGAGCTTGATACCTCTGCACTGACAGAAGACCAGATGTATTATTTCAATCAGGCAGACACCTTCTTTACAGGAGAGTATTCCGGAGATACAGATATTCTTCGTACAGTAATGGGTGAGGACGCAACAGCTCCTGTACTTGACGGGGAGACAGCGAAGGCTCTGACAACGGAAGTCAAGAAGCTTTACCTGGATATCCTGAAAAACGGAACAGATACCTACACAGCAGACGGAACAGAGATGTATATGACTACAGAGCTGAATATGCTGGATAAGGGACTGAAAGCAATCTTCGGCCAGGATGATCAGGGAGCAGCAATCGACGCTCTTGTAAATGTGGCAGACGAGGATAAGAAGACTCTTTATAAAGATACTATGAAATTCTTTGAGAAGCTCTACGGCGAGACATCCTCTGAGGAAGAGTACACAGAAGATGGAGCTTTAGAAGGAGAAGTGGAAGGCGAGCTTGAAGAATAAGCAGAAGGTCTGAGGGACAATGGATTTTACGATCAGAAGAGCGGATATCCGTGATCTTGACGGAATTATGAGACTTATGACGGAAGCTGCCAGCGATCCTGTACATCCCCAGTGGTTTGTTGCGGACGAAGAAGCGTACGTAAGAGAGCATTTAAAGGGAAAGGGATTTGTTGTGACTGCAGTTTCCGGTGAGAATGAGATCGCAGGTTTCTTTCTTGTAAAGAAACCGGAGCTTTCGGAGAATCTGGGAGTATATCTTGATTTCGATGAAGAGAAGCTTGACAGGGTTGCAGTGATGGACTCTGCAGTTGTGGGAAGCGCCTGGAGAGGAAACGGGCTCCAGGGAAGGATGCTGGAGGCAGCGGAGAAAATCCTTGATAAAGAGAGATTTTCCTTCCTGATGTGTACCATCCATCCGGATAATATCTACAGCCTTGGAAATATGCAGAAGCATGGGTATCAGGTGAAAAAGACCACGCAATGCTACGGCGGGCTTCCCCGTCATATCCTTCTCAAGGAAATATAAAGGACAGAGCTGCCTGGAAACAGACAGGTTCTGTATAAAAACAGACTGTCGGGACTGTACCGGAGAATCGGTACGTCCCGGCAGTTTTTTTGTCCGGACGGCGGAATCCCTGTTTTTTCTGTGAACAATGTCTCTGGTGCATTGTGGGAATTGTTTTTTTGTGTTACAATGTGTTTTAATTTCATTGTAAAAGAATTTTTTGTAAAAGAGGTAGAGGTTATGAGAGACAAATTGAATAAGTTTATGCAGGGACGTTACGGTGCGGACCAGTTTGCCAGATTTACCATGGGAGTTGCCCTGGTATGTATTGTTCTGGCTCTTTTTTTACGGAGATCACCCATTGGAGGGCTTCTGGATACCCTGGGGCTGACTGCAATTGTCTATACATATTTCCGTATGCTTTCCAGAAATATTTCGAAACGCTATGAGGAAAATCAAAAGTACCTGTCTATGACTCAGAAGCTTCGTATGCGTTTCAGTAAAGAAAAGAGCATGATGGAGCAGAGAAAGACGCACCATATTTACACCTGCCCCGGCTGCGGACAGAAGATCAGGATTCCCAGAGGAAAGGGAAAAATCGAGATCGAATGCCCGAAGTGCCATGTGAAGTTTATCAAGAGGAGTTAAGATGTTTGGTTATGTAGTGATGAATAAGCCGGAAATGAAGTTCAAGGATTACGATCTGTACAGATCCTTTTACTGCGGACTCTGTCATGAACTGAAGGACAGATACGGATTTTCGGGACAGCTTTCACTTACTTATGATATGACGTTTGTGGTGATTCTTCTCAGCGCTCTCTATGAGCCGGATACAGAGGAGGGCGCCCGCAGATGTATCGTTCATCCGGCCCGCAGACAGCAGATCAGAAGAAATGAGATCACAGAATATGCGGCAGATATGAACATACTTTTTACATATTATAAATGTATGGATGACTGGAATGACGAAAAGAAAATTTCCAGACTGAGCTATGCCAGACTTCTTTCAGGGAAAAATAAGCAGCTTCAGGAGAAATATCCTGAGAAATCCGCAAGAATTGTGGAACTTCTGGAAGAAATCTCCCGGATGGAAAAAGCAGGGGAAAAGGATATTGATAAGATTTCAGGATGTTTTGGACATATTATGGAAGAGATATTTGTCTGGAAAGAGGATATGTGGGAAAAATCTCTGAGAAAAATGGGATTTTACCTTGGAAAGTTTATTTATCTTCTGGATGCCTACGATGATGTGGAAGACGACGGGAAAAACGGGAATTACAATCCTTTTTCGGAAGAATATAAAATAGAAGGGTTCCATGAGCATGTAAAGAATCTTCTTATGATGATGATGGCGGAAGCATGCCGGGAATTTGAAAAACTTCCTATTATATTGTATGGGGATATTCTGAGAAATATCCTGTATTCAGGAGTATGGTGCCGCTTTGAAACCGTAGGCAGAAAAAGGAAGGAAGCACAGGAGAAAAAAGAAGATGTTAGATCCATATAGCGTACTGGGAGTGCCCAGAAATGCATCCGATGAGGAAATAAAGAAGGCTTACCGCAAGCTGAGCCGCAAGTATCATCCGGATGCGAATATTAATAATCCGAATAAGGATCAGGCGGAAGAGAAATTTAAAGAAGTACAGCAGGCTTATGAGCAGATCATGAGAGAGCGGGAGCAGGGAAGCAGCTATGGCGGCTATGATTCCTTTGGAGGGTTTGGCGGTCAGAGAAGCACTACCTATCAGGATGAGGAGGCCATGCGCAGGCAGGCAGCAGCAAATTATGTGCAGAGCGGTCATTACAGCGAAGCGCTTCATGTACTCGATACCCTTTCCCAGCGCAATGCCCAGTGGAATTATCTGGCGGCTATGGCCCACATGGGAATGGGGAATAATGTAAATGCCCTGAATTATATGAGGGAGGCAGTGCGTATGGAGCCGGATAACGGCCAGTACCGAATGATGCTCCAGAGAATGGAGGGCGGCGGAACCTGGTATCAGGAGCAGCAGAATCCCTTTGGAGGAATGCCTGTTGGAGGAAATGATTTCTGCATGAAGCTCTGTTTTGCCAATCTTGCATGTAATCTGTGCTGTCCGGGCGGTGTTTTTTGCTGTTAAAAAATAAAATAGGGAATTGACAAATGATTTCACAGATATTAATATGTTAAAGTGTTAAAGAAAACGTGTTGCTGTAAAAGTCAGGAACCGTAATGAAACAGGAACTGTTTATGCGCCGGAGCGTTTTGGGATTTCAAAGGGCAGAGGCGTTACATGGACGACAGGAGGAATTGTGAAATGAGTATTCGTGTTGGTATTTTGGGATATGGAAACCTGGGACGAGGAGTGGAATGTGCAATCAGGCATAATCCGGATATGGAGCTTGCTGCAGTGTTCACACGCCGCGACCCAAAGACAGTAAAGATTCTCACAGAGACGGCAGGCGTTTACTCTGTTGACGAGGCAGAGAAAATGAAGGATAAAATCGATGTCCTCATTCTGTGCGGCGGAAGCGCTACGGATTTACCGGAACAGACGCCGAAATATGCACAGTGGTTCAATGTTGTGGACAGCTTTGATACCCATGCAAGAATTCCGGAGCATTTTGAAAATGTAGATCAGAAGGCGAAAGCCGGCGGCCATGTAGGAATTATCTCCGTAGGCTGGGATCCGGGAATGTTTTCCCTGAACCGTATGCTTGGAAATGCGATCCTCACAGAAGGAAACGATTACACATTCTGGGGGAAAGGCGTAAGCCAGGGACATTCTGATGCCATCCGCCGCATTGACGGGGTAAAGGATGCGAAGCAGTATACCATTCCTGTGGAAGCTGCGCTGGAGGCTGTAAGAAGTGGAGAGAATCCGGAGCTTACCACAAGACAGAAGCATACAAGAGAGTGTTTTGTCGTAGCTGAGGAAGGTGCTGATCTTGCCCGCATTGAGAATGAGATTAAGACAATGCCGAACTATTTCGCTGATTATGATACAACGGTTCATTTCATTACAGAAGAAGAGCTGAAAAGGGAACACAGTGGAATTCCTCACGGAGGCTTTGTGATCAGAACAGGAAAGACCGGATGGAACAATGAAAACAGCCATGTGATCGAATACAGCCTTAAGCTGGATTCCAACCCGGAATTTACATCTTCCGTTATTGTAGCCTACGCAAGAGCGGCATACCGAATGAATAAAGAAGGTATGTCCGGTGCAAAAACAGTTTTTGATGTAGCTCCTGCATACCTGAGCGCAATGTCCGGCGCAGAGCTGCGCAAAAATCTGCTGTAAGTTACAAACTGTTAAATTTGTTAAAAAATATAGAACTTTATACAGGAGGCAGAGCATATTGTATGCTTTGTCTCTTTTTTACAGGCTGGAAAGAAGATATTTTCGTATATATTTAACATAAATTTACTTATGTGTTGACTCACTCATGAAAATGTACTATAATGGGGACATAAAAATGTAACAACATTGTAAAAAAAGATGCTTTCAAGCAATGAAGTATTAATAAGAAAAGGAAGGTATTTATGCGAAAGGTAAGTAAGAAGTTTGGAATCTGGGGGATGTTCCTGTTCATGCTGTTTTTTGCGTTTGGGGTAGCAACTTATACCAATGCCGCGAAAGTACAGGCTGCTAGTAAAGGCTTTACTACAATCGGTGGTAAAACTTACTACATTAAGAATGATGGTTCCAAACAGAAAGGCTGGCTGGAGCTTAACGGAGAGAAATACTACTTTGACACTAAGACCGGCGTACAGTTAAAAGGCTGGTTAGAGGACAGCAAGGGAAGAAAGCGTTACTTCGATGAGAAAGAGAACGGCGCCATGGCGAAAGGCTGGGTGACTTTCGAAGAAGGACATAAACGTTACTTTAATAAGTCTACAGGTTTCATGACCGTGAAATGGGCAACCATCGGCGGCAAGAGATATTATTTTTACAATCCGAGCGGTGTAGCTGCAAAGAAGGTGTTCCTTACAGACAGCAAGGGAGATACAAGATATTTCACAAGTGCCTGCTACATGCTTACAGGATGGACACAGAATTCCAAAGGGGAGAAGAGATACTTCGAACCTGAGGATGGAGTAATGGCTACAGATTTTACCAAGCTTGACGGAAAGACCTACTACTTCTACAAGGGAAGCGGTAAGATGGCCACAGGCTGGGTAAACAATACAGCGAAAGGCTATAAATATTACTTTGACAAAGAGACAGGCGTTATGGCTGTGGGAGATGTTACCATCGACGGAAAGAAATACCACTTTAACAGCAATGGTGTTTTAAGCCAGACGACAGGCTCTACAGGAAAGAAAACAATTAAGAACTACCTGGCAGGCGCTCTTCAGCCTGTAGGAGAAGCCCTCTATGTATGGGGCGGCGGTTGGAACGATTCCACTAGAAAGGGAGTTAGCCCGACCTGGAAATCCTGGTATGACAGCCAGAACAGCAATTACGATTATAACGATTACAGAGACTTAAGTACAGCAAACAGAGCGAAAGGTCTTGACTGCTCCGGTTTCGTAGGCTGGAGTGCATATCAGGTAATGCAGTCTAAATCCGGTATCGGTTCAGGCTACACAGTTGTTGCGGCAGAGGTTGGTTCCTATTACAAATCTCTCGGATGGGGAAGCATCCTCAACCAGTCACAGCTCGCCAAAGATAACTGGGAGCTTCAGGCCGGCGATGTTGGATATAACAGCGGACATACATGGATCGTCCTTGGACAGTGTAAGGATAAGAGTGCGGTTATCGTACATTCCACACCGAACGCAGGATGCCAGATTTCCGGTACACCGACACCGAGCGGAAACTATTCCAGCCAGGCGATCGCACTTGCCAAGAAGTATATGTCCAGATATGCAGGATACAACAAGTTCAATTACCATACATCTTCCGGTAACTACATTAAGAACGGTAATTACTTAAGATGGAATAGCAATACACTGTCTGACCCGGATGGATACCGTGAGATGACAGCAGATGAAATCCTTGCAGATCTGTTTTACTAAAATTTAAAAATGTAATTTTAAAGAGACATTCTCCCATGAGGATGTCTCTTTTTTACGCGTTCTTTATCTCGTAAAAGTTAATAAATGTTACAGAAATTTAAACTTTTTAAGGAATTAGGGTTGCATTCCTCGTGAACTTGTGATAGTATGTAGAAGAGTTAAAAATATGTTGCGAAATTATTACAAATAAGAATAAACGAATACAAAATAAGTTATGAGGGTGAAATCATGAAAAAAAGAATTGTATGTCTGACACTTGCACTGATCTTAAGCGCATCACAGGCAGTTGCAGTAAGCGCATCACGAGAAGAGGAATTAAGAGAAGAACAGGCATGGACAAATGCACAGCTTGATGCTACATATTCAAGAATCGATGAGTTATGGGCTGCCAAGAGCCAGCTGGAGAGCGAGATTGCCACACTGGACGCCAATCTTGTTGATGTAATGGTTTCCATCGAAGTATTAAATAATGATATTTCAGAGAAAGAAATCGAGATCATTAAAACGAAGAAGAAACTGGGAAATGCACAGACTGCCCGTGACAATCAGTATGAGAGCATGAAGAGCCGTATTAAACTCTTATATGAAAAAGGCGGCAAGGACGCATGGTTCCAGATGATGATGGGGGCAGAGGATATCGCAGATCTTCTGACAAGAGCTGAATACACACAGAAAATGTATTCACAGGACAGAGAGAGTCTTGAGAAATATGCAAAGACAGTGGAACAGGTAAATTCCCTGAAAGCTAAGTATGAATCAGAGCAGGCAGAGCTTGAGGAGATGAAGGCAGCTCAGGAAGAGCAGTCCTATATTCTTCAGTGCCAGCTTGATGAGAAACGTGCAATTTCCGCAGACTGTGAGAATGAGATCGCATATGCACAGCAGCAGGCAACAGAGTATGCGAACCTTTTAGTTGAGCAGACAGCAGAGCTTGAAAGACTGGAAGCTGAGAGAATTGCAGCAGAGGAAGAAGCAAGACGTCAGGCTGAATTAGAGCGTCAGGCAGCTGAGGAGGCTGCAGCAGCAGAGGAAGAGAGCTATGAAGAGTCCGGATCCTCCAACGAGTCTTCTGAGACAGAATATGACGAATACGGAAACGTGATCGACAGTGACAATACAGTATCTTACGATGATTACGAGGCAGAGCAGAGTTATTCAGATGCAAGCTCCTATTCCGGAACCGGCTCCTCTGTTGTTGATTATGCAACACAGTTCGTTGGAAATCCATATGTATGGGGCGGCACAAGCCTTACCAACGGAGCAGACTGCTCCGGATTTACACAGGCTGTTTACAACAGCTTTGGCGTAAGCATTCCGAGAACATCCTATGAACAGCAGAATGCAGGCCGTGAGGTGTCCTATTCTGAGGCACAGCCGGGAGATCTGATCTGCTACGGCGGTCATGTTGCAATCTATATGGGAGACGGCAAGATCGTACATGCATCCAACTCCCGTGATGGTATTAAAATCAGCAATGATGCAACTTACAGAACCATCCTCTCTGTAAGAAGACTGGTCTAATCCATATATATTTATGAAAAAGCAGGCGGGATGCCTGCTTTTTCGTTATTGTTCGTTCTGTTCACAGCAGCCTTTTTTTCTTGACAAAGGTAAAGAAAAATGCTATGATAACGTCAGTATAATTCCATATGGAACGTATTAAGTGCTGAATCTTTATAGTTTGTGGTTCAGAAAAGGGAATCAGGTGGAAGTCCTGAGCGATCCGGTCACTGTAACAGAGGAGTGAATCTCACAGATCCATTGTGTATGACACGAGAAGGAGAGAGGAGCGATGATTCTGGAGCCAGGAAACCTGCTTAATATGGCGAGGTTAGACTTCCGTGTAAAGTATAATGACCAGTTTCGGGGAATCCGCAGCCCCGGGATGTTGTCTGCTTTATCGTAAGGCAGACATTTTTTTATGGAATGATCGCCTGTTCGTGAGAATTATACAGATTAAATGGCAGGCGATACTGTTTCGGATTTTCGTTCCCTCCGCGCATATATGAACGAAACCTTCCAGAGCACTTTTTACACAGGCTCTATTC
>DXXQ01000030.1 GCA_019416265.1 Clostridiales bacterium
GTGTATATAGATACACTGAATCTTATGCCAAGAATACAAAATCAGATTCGCAGTCTGGCAGCATTTGATAATCCGGAATTCTATAAAAACAAGAGATTGGGATATTCAAATTACTATAATTTTAGTGCGGTTTATCTCGGGAAAGATATTGATGGATATATACAGGTACCAAGAGGACTCCGGGAACGGATTGTGGAAGAGTGTGATAAGGCAGGAATTGATGTTGATGTATCTGATCAAAGAGAAACAGGACGTCCGATCAGAGTTGCTTTTAAAGGTGATTTGCGAACACAACAGGAACTAGCAGCAGAAAAATTATTGACGTATTCGGATGGGGTGTTAAGTGCAGCAACTGCATTTGGAAAAACAGTTGTGTGCAGTTATCTGATTGCAGAACGTAAAGTGAGTACATTGATTTTGCTGCAAAGTAAAGATTTGCTGAATCAGTGGGTGGATGAGCTAAACAAATTTTTGGATATTAAAGAAGAACCACCGGAGTATGAAACTAAGACAGGAAGGAAGAAAAAGAGAGAAAGTGCAGTAGGTATTTTGCATGGTAGTAAAAATACTTTAACAGGTATTATAGATGTTGCAATGGTTGGTTCCATGTATGGTAAGGGAAAGTTCAATGAAAAGCTTCATTCCTATGGAATGGTAATTATGGATGAATGTCATCACGCAGCATCGAAGACATCCATGGAATTATTGCAGAAAATTAATGCAAAATATGTTTATGGAGTTTCTGCGACACCAAAACGTGGAGATAGTTTAGATAAGGTTATTTATATGATGCTTGGACCATTAAGACATAAGTTTACCGCTTTGGAACGAGCAGAGGAGCAAGGAATCGGACATTATTTTGTTCCAAGATATACAAGAGTAGTAGATACGGTTGAAAGTAAAAATGATATTAATAAAGCTTATAGTTTGATTAGTGTCAGTAAGGTTCGAAATGAAATGATTGTAGGCGATGTGAAAACATGTGTTGCACAGAATCATACCCCGGTTATATTAACTAGATTTAAAGAGCACGCAAAATTGTTATATGATATGCTAAAAGATGAAGCGAATCATGTATTTCTTTTGTATGGCGACAATTCAGATAAGGAGAATGTTGACATACGAGTAAGGTTAAAGCAAATTCCTAAAACAGAAAGTCTTATTCTAATTGCGACAGGCCAGAAGATAGGAGAGGGATTTGATTTTCCGAGGTTGGATGTACTTATGCTTGCGGCACCTGTTTCATTTGAAGGACGTCTGGAACAGTATGTGGGAAGATTAAATCGTGATTATTCTGACAAAGAAGCAGTTTATGTGTATGATTATATTGATTCACATATGCGATATTTTAATAAAATGTATGGGAAAAGATTGAGAACTTATAAGAAAACAGGATTTTCCATTTGGACAGGAGAAATACAGTCTAAGCAGAACATTAATGCGATTTATGATTCCGGTAATTACATTGAAAAATTTGAACAAGATATTGTGGAAGCAGAACAGGTAGTTGTGATTTCGAGTCCAGATATACGTCAGGATAAAATTGATAGATTGCTATTATTAGTAAAAGGAAGACAGGAAAATGGTGTAAGTGTAACAGTCATTACTACGGATCCAGAAGAAATTTTGTATGGGAATAGCGAAGTGTATCATGCATTGATTGGGGAGATGCGGCAGGTAGGAATCCGAGTAGTAACAAAAACAGAAGTAGAGGAAAGGTTTGCTGTTATTGATGATGAACTGGTATGGCATGGAGGAATGAATCTTCTTGGAAAGGTGGATGTCTGGGATAATTTGATGCGTATCAAAAATCATCAGGTGGCGGCAGAACTTTTGGAGATTGCACTTGGAACTGCTCTAACATAATCTTTATGTCCTCTGCATACATTGTAAAAAGATGTATCCAGGGGAATTTTTGTGAAAGAGTACATAGAAGAACGGGCAGTGGAAATCGCCAATTATATCATCGAAACCAAATCAACCGTGCGGCAGACAGCAGGGAAGTTTGGGATCAGTAAGTCTACGGTACATAAAGACTGTACCGAACGTCTCAAGGACATTAATCCTTCCCTTGCATCTGCAGTGCGCAGTGTCCTTGACGTAAATAAACAGGAGCGCCACATCCGCGGCGGGCTGGCGACGCGGGAAAAATATTTGCATCAGCATCAGATATGATAGAAGAAAAATAATCAAAGGGCATCCTGCGAAAAATGGCGTAGGATGCTTTTTGTATTATATTTCGTTGACTTGACACAACCTCTACTGGTAATATAATTAAATATAAATGTTGTTTTGAGAGAAAGCGGAAGGCAGGGTAGAGCATGAAGAAAATATACGGATTTATTAAAGAGAAAAAATACCTTACCATGGGAGCCATTCTTTTTTTGATCGCAGTATTTATTATAGGAAACCTTTGGGAATTCAATAACAGGATATATGAAAATGAATACAGAAGCCATCTGAATTTGCTGGAAGAGCTTTCTCAGCAGGGAAGTCAGATCGTAGAGAAGCAATTGACCGGTTATGTCCAGGAACTGACCGGGATTTCCATGTTTTTTCCGGAAGGAGAGCTCCACACGGAAGAAAATATGAAAAAACTGAAAAAGGTGGCAGGAGAGTTTGGGTTTCAGCGCATTGGCCTTGCCGACAGCAATGGGACATCTGTTCTTACAAACGGAAAGACGCTGGACATCAGCAGTGCAGATTATTTTGTGCAGGTGATGGAAGGGGAAAAAGTCATTACAGAACTCAAGGACAGCAGGATCAAGGATGCAAAAATCTTTATAGTTGCAGTTCCAATATATGATAAAAAAAAGGAAGCCCGGGGAGTTCTCTATGGTGTTGTAGAAATAGATTCCTTTGATCCCTATAAAAATACAAGTATGCAGAGTGAGTTCCAGTATGTTCAGGTTATTGATATCAACGGAGCATATATTATGAAGTCAGACAAGAATAGTGTGAAAATTACGGAGGACAATATTTTTGAAAGACTGAAGAAATTTACTGTCAGCATGGATGAGGATGAAATAAAGGGGAAAATGGCAGAAGGAGAGGTTTTCTATCTGGAAGTTGATGAAAAAGAAGAGGAATTTCTGGGATATTTTGCACCTTTACAGACAGATAACTGGTATGTGGTCACAATACTGAGCAAGAATCATATTACGGACGAGGTGGATGCTCTTCTGGAAGAAGATCTGCAGCTGTTCCTGACCAAAATGGCGGCAGCCGTTGTCCTGCTTTGCATAGTGATCGTATATTTTTTCAGAAGAGAGAAAATAGAGATCGAGGAACTTTACCAGAAACTCAAAGTCAATGACAAACTCCTCAGAGGAGCAATCTCCACAAGCAAAAACGGAGTTTTCATCTATGACATAAAAGAAGATAAAATCAGAATTGTCAACAATGCCAACCGTCTTGGTAATTTTCCGCCGGAGGTGGAGCATGTGACGAAAAAGCTGCTTGCCAATATGCCTCAGGATGAAAAGACCAGGAGACAGATAGAAGAAATGCAGGCAGGGATCAAAAAACTGGATTCAAAAGCAGAGTATGAGTTTACCGTGGACAGTAAAGAAGAGGGAGTTCCGGCTAAAAACTTTGTTATTCATGTAGAAGTGCAGAGAGATCAACGCGGAAATGCCCAGCAGTGTGTGGGAATCGTGGAGGATGTAACAGAGAACCGGTATCTGAAAACAGAGATGGAGCTGCGGGAACGGCTTTTGGCCGGAATTGTGGGTTTTATGGTAATAGATCTCAGCAGAGACAAAATCCTTCATTTGTCAAAAAAAATGTCCGGGTACTGCGGACAGGGAGAATGCTACAGCGAAGCCCTTTCCGGAATGCTGATGAATATGGTGAATGTGGAATACAGAAACTATATCGGAGAGTTTTCTTCCCCGGACAAGCTTCTGGAAAATTTCCGGAACGGAATCCGCATTTGTCGGGGAGAATATATGGCTGACGATGTGAACGGGGAAAAATACTGGATGGAAAGCGAGATAAGGCTGGAGGAAGATGAAAAAACAGGAGCCTGCATCGCATATATTTCCCTGAAAAATATTGACGACAAAAAGAAAAATGAACTGCTTCTCCGTCAGGAAGCGGAAAGGGATTATCTGACCGGACTGTACAACAGAAGACGGGGAATGACCATGATCGAGCAGCGTCTGAAAAAACAGAGAAATAATACACAGAACAAAAGCGCTTTTGTCATGATCGATCTGGATAATTTCAAAATGCTCAATGATACCCTGGGACATCAGACGGGAGATAAGGCGCTTAAGGATGCGGCCAGAATTATGCAGAGACATTTCCGGGAATACGATGTGATCTGCCGTCTGGCAGGAGATGAATTTGTTGTATTTCTGGTGGATATTCCGGAGACGGTTATCAGGAGAAATATCGAAATTCTTTTGAAAAAACTTTGTCTGACCTATGGAAAAGAAAAGGAAGTATCGATTTCAGCTTCTGCGGGAATTGCCGTTTGTCCGGATCAGGGAACCGATCTTAAGGTATTGTATGAAAAAGCAGATAAAGCGTTATATAAGGCGAAACGATCGGGAAAAAATTCAGTAGAATTCTACCAGGCTTGACAAACGCCGGAAGAGCAGACAGTAAAAAAGAATCAAATACATAATAAAAGCCGCTTTGATGCCGGCCGGATATGTGGAAACACACATCCGGCCGCAGAAAAAGCGGCTTTTGTATCAATCGAAAGAAAACGGGCTGATTCCGCCGTTTAAGTGAACGGCGCCAGCAGAACGAAGGTTCATTGCATAAACATTTTCCTTACCTGCATATTTGGAGATATAGGAAATATAGTCAGGGGCTTCGTTTTCCGGAAGTACACACATGATCACGCCTGCGAAGCCGCCGCCATGAACACGGCAGATACCTCTGCCTGATTTTTTCAGGAACAGGTCGGTAAGGGCAAGGGTAAGAGTGATTTTCTGCTCGTCAGGGTCGCTGTTTGTATAGCAGTTCTGCAGCAATTCCCAGGAGGAATGTCCGGACTGGCTGAGGAGCTGGAGGAACTTTTCCCCGTCGTGCTTCTGGATCGCTTCAGCTGCAGCTTCCACCCGTCTGTTTTCCTCAAGGAAATGGATGGCGCGTAAAACAGCGCGGTCGTTTTTGATTTCCGGAATATGCTCCATAAGCTCGTCAAGAGTCGTTTCGCAGAGAAGCTCTTTTCCGCAGGCAGCTGCAGCCTCTTTCATTTCCATAGGAATTTCAGAGTATTCCCGGCTTAAATCTGCGTGGCTCTTTCCTGTGTTGACGATAACAAGCTGGTAGTAGATATCGTGGAAAGAAAAGTCCATTTTTTCGTATTTCGGATACTTTTTGTCAGAGAAATCCAGGAGAATCGGACCACCAACAGCACAGGCAAGCTGATCCATCAGACCGGAAGCTTTGTTCCAGTAAACATTCTCTGCGTACTGTCCTGCTTTGGCATAGTCTGTGCAGGTCATGCTCTTTGAATTGAAAAAGTAATTGACAATGGAACAGATCAGCATTTCAAAGGAGGCAGAAGAGCTGACTCCTGCAGCGCGGATCACATTGGTGGTAACACAGGCATCGAAGCCGCCTGTCTTAAAACCAAGCTTTTGAATGCCTTCCATCATTCCTGCCACAAGGGCTTCTGTTCCGGAAGTCTTGGGAACTTCATCCAGATGGTCAAGGTCAATAACGATTTCACGGTCATATCCTTCGCTGGTAATGTGGATCACATTACTGTCGTTTGGAAAGGCAGCGCCGATGGTATCCATATCGATGCTGGCTGCGATAACCCGTCCGCCGTTATGGTCGGTGTGGTTTCCGATAATCTCTGTTCTTCCCGGAGCAGAGAAAAATTCTGCATTTTTGTGGTGATATAATCGATGAAAAGTTTCAGCGAGAGCCTGGAAACGTTTCTGGCTTTTTTCAGATTCGCCGTAAATGCGCTCTAATTCTGCTGTACTTGGCATATTCATAAAAATTTCCTCCCAATAATCCCCGACCTCCCAGCAGCTGGCTGGTCGGCCGGTGTTGATATAAGACCATTATAGAAAATATACAGAAAAAAACCTTAAATATTCAGCGGATAAATAGTAAAATCTTGCGCTTTTCAGGAAAAAGATGATAAAATAGATACAACAAAAATATCGGGAGGAGAGGGCTTTGCAGATTGTTACCAATCAGTATCAAAAAGAAATAAAAAAACACGGAAGCGACGAATTTCCTCTGCTTGTAAGCCGGGAACAGCTTTCCCGCTATCCGTCAGGTTCTTTCCTGTGGCACTGGCATCCGGAAATAGAAATTACCCTTGTGACGGAGGGCAGAATGATCTACAAGGTCAATCAGGGAATCTATTTGCTGAAAGAAGGAGAGCTTTTGTTTGAAAATTCAAATGCGCTTCATGCCGGTTTTATGAAAGACTTCCGGGACTGTAAATATGTTTCCGTAACCTTTGACCCGAAGCTGATCTACGGCTTCTATCAGAGTGTTCTGTACAGAAAATATGTGGAGCCTGTGATACAGGATCTATCCATTTCTGCTATCCATATGGACCATACAAGCTCCTGGCACAGAACCTTCTCGGAAAAAATAAAGAAAATTATCTGGCTCAATGAAGAAAAACCGGAATATTTTGAGATAGACACAATCATGGAATTACAGTCTGCCTGGAAGGAGCTCCTGGCAAACAGAGAGGGAGAACCGGCCTTTCAGGCTCACAACAGGGTAGAATATGAGCGGATCAGGGAAATCATGGATTATCTGGAAAAAAATTACAGCAGAAAAATTCTCTTAAAGGATGTAGCTGCCCATATCCATCTGTGTGAAAGCGAATGCAGCCGCCTTTTCCGCAGATGTATGAATACCTCCCTGTTTACGTTTTTGCAGGAGTACCGGGTGGAAAGAAGCCTGGAGTATCTTTTGAACCCTGAATATTCCATTACGGAAATCGCGGAAAAAACAGGCTTTACAGATTCCAATTATTACTCCAAGGTATTTTCAAGATTAAAGGGCTGCAGTCCGATAAAATACAGAAAACGCAATGCGGAAGCCGCAAAATGACTGCGGCATCTCAGGCAGAAAGAGGAAAAAATGAACAAAAAGAAATTTGACAGCAATCTTTACCTTCTTGCAGGAATCTTATTCCTTGTGGCGGGGCTGATCCAGAATATGGCAACCTTTTATGTGATCGGCTGTGCAATGTTTGTGCTTGCCTTTTCAAACAGAAAGAAATAAACGGCAGGGGAACAGCCGGCTTTTTACGGCTATAATTTGTCCGTGGATTCCAGAGTTATTCCACTGTGAAAATTTTCTGCTGTCGGCTACAATATATCGTAAAAATTAAATTTTTAGAGGTGATTGTTATGAAGAGAAGATACCCCGAGATCGTGGATACTTTTTTTGAGGAATTAAACGGCAAAGCCGGCGAATGCCGTGATTTAATGGAGCAGTTTAAAACCTGTTATACAAATACTCTGGAGAACACAGTACTCAGAAATGAAGACGGTACCTGTCACGTTATCACAGGAGATATCCCTGCCATGTGGCTTCGTGACTCCGCAGCACAGGTTCGCCCTTATTTATATATAGCAGACAGGGATGAGGAAATCCGCGACATGATCGCAGGTCTTGTAAAGAGACAGTTCTTCTACCTTTCCATCGACCCTTACGCAAATGCGTTTAATAACGAGCCAAACGGAGCCTGTTGGGAAAAGGACAGCGACGATCAGAGCCCCTGGGTATGGGAGCGCAAATATGAGCTGGATTCTCTCTGTTATCCGGTTCAGCTTGCATACCTTCTCTGGAAAAACACAGGCTGCACCACCCAGTTTGACCACAACTTCCGTTCAGGGGTGAAAAAAATCCTGGAGATCATGAAAACAGAGCAGAACCATGAGACAGAATCCGATTACCGTTTTGTCCGTACAGGAAGCTTTTTCACAGATACGCTTTCCAGAGACGGAAAAGGCGCTCTGACAAGACCGGGAACAGGCCTGATCTGGTCCGGCTTCCGCCCAAGCGACGATGCCTGTACATACGGATATCTGATCCCCTCCAATATGTTTGCAGTTGTCATCCTGGGTTATATGGCGGAAATCGCAGAAGAGATTCTTCAGGATGAGACTCTTGGAAAAGAAGCGGCAGAGCTCAGGGAGACGGTACACGCTGCCATCGAAAAATACGGAAAGACCAGAACAGAGGAGTTTGGCGAGGTTTATGCCTATGAGACAGACGGCTATGGAATGTATAACCTGATGGACGACGCCAATGTGCCGAGCCTTCTTTCCATGACCTATCTGGGATATCCGGCAGATCCGGAGACTGCGGCAAATACCAGAAGATTTATTTTAAGTGAGGCAAACCCTTATTACTTCAAGGGCAGCGAGGCAAAAGGAATCGGAAGCCCTCATACGCCGTCTTCTTATATCTGGCACATCGCCCTTGCCATGCAGGGACTGACAGAGGTGACGAAAGAGGCGCAGTTCGAGTTTCTTTCCACACTGGCAAGGACAACAGGGGGGAAAGGTATGATGCACGAGGGATTCCATGTGGATAACCCCGGGAAATATACACGAGAGTGGTTTTCCTGGGCAAATGCCATGTACTGCGAGCTGTTTCTGGTTTATCTGGGATACAGCATTAAAAAATAATTGTGTAGAATTTTTACCCTAAACATAGAAAAGAGAAAATTGTGCTTTCCGTTATTTTTTTGTACACTGAAATTAACATCCGGAGCTTTGAATTTCCGGTTACCAGAAAAAATAACAGGAGGCAGAAATGTTTTTAACAGAACGTAAATTAGACCGCAGAATCAATGAAGTAAGAGATTACTGTTACAGAGAAATAAAAAATCTGAATGAATTTGCAATGCGTGAAGACTTACAGGGTGTGGTGAATCCTGTCGTTCCAACAGACTTTGAGGGATGGGATGTCATTCATACAGGAGACTGCTGGAAAGGACGCGACCGCTACCTGTGGCTTCATAAAGAAATTACAATTCCGGAGGAATGGAAAGGGAAAAGAGCAGTAGGCGTATTTGATTTCGGAAACACAGGCGCAGGAAATAACTGCGGTTTCGAAGCAATGTGCTACATCAACGAGAAACCTTACCAGGGTGTTGATGCAAACCATAAAGAGGTATTTTTCCCGGAGGAATTATACGGAAAGACCTTCAGTCTTACCTTCCGTCTCTGGTCAGGCCTGGAAGGCGGCGGTGTGCCGAGAGAACAGGAGCACAAAATCGCCAGAGCAGATCTTGCATATCTGGATGAAAAAGTAGACGACTTTTATTATATGGGCATGCTGATGCTGGATACTGTAAACTATCTGGAAAAAGAGAATCCAATCCGCTCTGAACTGAAATGTGCGCTGGATGCAGCCTGCCTTCTGATCGACTGGTCTTATCCGGGCAGCGAAGAGTTTTATGAATCCGTACATGCTGCAGACGACGATCTCAACGCAAGAGTAAACGCTATGGACAAAAACACTCTTGTGAAAGTAAAATGCGTCGGTCATACACACATCGACATGGCGTGGCTGTGGAGACTGAAACATACACATGAGAAAGCATCCCGTTCCTTCTCAACAGTACTTCGTATGATGGAAATGTTCCCTGAGTACATTTTCCTTCAGACTCAGCCGCAGTTATATGAATATATCAAAAAAGATTTTCCGGAAATCTACGAGGAGATCAAAAAACGTGTGGCAGAAGGCCGCTGGGAAGCGGACGGCGGTATGTGGGTAGAAGCTGACTGTAACCTTACAAGCGGCGAATCTCTTACCCGTCAGATCCTCATCGGAAGCAAATTCATCAAGGATGAGTTCGGAAAAGATGTAGAATACTTATGGCTTCCTGACGTATTCGGATATTCCTGGGCTTTGCCTCAGATTCTGAAAAAATCAGGAATCGATATGTTCATGACAACAAAAATCAGCTGGAACCAGTACAACAGAATGCCTCACGATACCTTTAAATGGAAAGGTATGGACGGCAGCGAGGTTCTCACACACTTCATTACAACACCGGAGCCGTGGAATGAGCCCGGTTCCTGGTTCTACACCTACAACGGTCTTCTCACTGCCAAAACAGTGAAGGGCGTATGGGATGCATACAGCGAAAAGGACATGAACAAAGAGCTTCTGATTTCCTACGGATACGGAGACGGCGGCGGCGGTGTAAACCGAGACTTACTGGAAAGAAGACGCCGTATCGACAAGATTCCGGGACTTCCTTCACTGGAAACCTCCAGAGCAGGAGATTACTTCAGAAGTCTGAAAAAGACAGTAAGCGAGACAGACAAATATGTAAATACCTGGGACGGTGAGCTCTATCTTGAGTACCACAGAGGAACCTACACAAGCCAGGGATACAATAAGAGAACCAACCGTAAAATGGAGCTTCTCTACAGAAAAGCAGAGTGGCTGACAGCCATGAATGCTCTGAGAAACGGAAATCTTTCCGAAGCAGAGCAGGAGAAGCTGACAGAGGGCTGGAAGATCATTCTTACAAACCAGTTCCACGACATTATTCCGGGCTCCTCCATCCATGAGGTATATGAGGACTGCCGCAAGGATTATGCCATTGTTGAAAACATTGCAGAGAGCGTGATCGACGACTACAAAAAAGCGGCTCTGACAGCAGACGGCCAGGCATATACCATCTACAATGCATCCGGCTGGAACCTTGATGAGATCGTAGAACTTCCGGTTAACGGAGAAGGTGTATTTACTGACAAAAACGGCACAGAGCTTGTTTCCCAGAGAGCGGGAGAAGTGACCTATGTACAGGCAAAGGACATTCCTGCTATGGGACATGACACAGTATTCTTCACACCGGGCACAGTAGCTGAAAAAGAAGCTGCCTTTACTGTAAACGGAAGAGAGATTGAGACTCCGTTCTACTCCATCGTTCTCAATGAAAAGGGACAGATCGAGAAGCTCTTTGATAAAGAAAACAATAGAAGCGTACTTGCAGAAGGCGCAAAAGGAAATGTTCTCCAGATGTTCGAGGACAAGCCGATTGACAACGACGCATGGGATATTGATATTTTCTACCAGCAGAAGGAACGTGACATTGAAGATCTGGTATCCTTCGAGGTTGCAGAGTGCGGCGCTCTCCGTCTTGTGATCCGTATGAAATGGAATTACATGAATACCGTGATCGCACAGGATATGATCCTTTACAGCACAGAGCGCAGAATCGACTTTAAGACAGAGGTTGACTTCAAGGAAAGACAGCAGCTTATGAAGGTTGCTTTCCCTGTGGATATCCGTACAACTTATGCAACCTACGATATCCAGTACGGAAATGTTCGCCGTCCAAACCACTGGAATACAAGCTGGGATCAGGCAAGATTCGAGTCTGTAGGACACAGATTTGCAGACCTTTCCGAGAGAAACTACGGTGTGGCTCTCATGAACGACTGCAAATACGGTTACGATGTGAAAGACAATGTGCTGAGACTTTCTCTGCTCCGTTCCGGAAAACAGCCTGACCACCTTCAGGATCTGGGACATCATACCTTCACATACGCCCTGCTTCCTCATACAGGAGACTTCGTTGCAGGCGGCGTAGTGGAATCTGCATATGCGCTGAACAATCCGATGGACGCTGTATGCGGCAAAGAAGCGGCAGTAAGCGGAAGCTTCTTCACCATTGACAACGACCAGATCGAGATCGACGCTGTGAAGAAATCAGAAGACGGAAAATATCTTGTGATCCGTTTCCATGATTTTGCAGGAGCAAAACAGAATGTAACTCTGAAACCGGAATTCGGCTTCAAGGCATGGGCAGAGGGAGATTTAAGAGAGAGACCTCTGGAAGAGATGAAGAATACAGAAATTACGATGAATCTTCATCCATATGAAATTAAGACGCTGTTATTTGAAATCTGATACAGCAAGGAAAGGAGAAAACAATGGGTGAGTTATTTAATCTGGAAAAAATATTGAATGCCTGCGATCGATTTTTATATTTCTTAAAAATCAACTTTTTCTTTCTGTTGTTTAATATACCGGTACTGATGTTTTTCCTGTTTCAGGGAATCAGCCAGATAAGAACTTACCTGCCGTTTTTCCTCCTCTGTATGCTTCCGGCGGCTCCTGCACTGTGCGCAGTTTTTTTCTCAATGAATCGTCTTCTGCACAATCAGGATACCACCGCCTGGAAAGATTTCATGACAGGATATAAAGACTCCTGGGGCAAAAAAATTGCCTTGGGAGCAATTCAGGCAATGCTTGTCTGGATGTTCTGGACAAATGTGGAATTTTTCTCTATTCAGATACCGGTATTTCCATTGATGGTAATCTTTATTATACTTTTTGCACTTGCACTGATCATCACTCCGGATCTCTATCTTCTGGCCTCCCGCTATGAGATGAAAATTCTGGATTACCTTAAGGGCGCTCTGGTGATGTCAGTCACCAAGCCTGTGCTCACTCTTGGAAATATCGCCGTTTTAGCTTTTGTACTGATGCTTCTGGAAATCAGAGCCGGAACCGTTGTTTTGTTCATGGCAAGTATTTACGGATTCATCGTTGTATTTATGAGCCGGAATGTGATCAGGGAAATAGATGAGAAAGCAAAAGAAAGCTGAGGATTATTTCAGATCCCCTTAAACAGACAAGGCAAATGGCCGGAAGCTGTTTAAGGGGTATTTTGCGTATGGGAAAAACGGGAAAAAGAAAAATAATTAGAGCACATTTGGAAAAAACAGGTTATAATATAAAAAAGTAAAGACAGTCACAGGAGGCTGATGCATGGATTATACAGAAACAAAAAAGACCAGCCAGTTATATATGAAGCTGTTCTGGATCTACACCTCCATTGCCATTGTCATCGTCAGCATTCTGGCGGGATATTTTCTCACGGAAACACGAAGAAGCGTTGTGGAATGGAAGGAAGAAACTGCAGGCCGTATCTGCAAGGAAACAGCTCAGTATGTGGAAGATAAGGCTTTTGCGGCCGATGATATGTATATGGAGATCTACAGGGACAAGGGAATTCTGGACGACCTTCTCAATTACCTTGATATGGAACCGGAGGAATACCAGAAGTACCGTCTGGACAGGTATTCTGCTTCCACCGCTGCACAGTACGGGGGAATGCAGGAGCTTATCAAGGCTGCCTTTGAAACCTATGGAAACTTAAAGAAGATCGAACTGCTGAGCTATGATAAAAAGATGCTTACAACCTTCCGTTCCCAGGATGCTATTTTTCCCTATAAGGACGGAACCCGCAGATATCTGGAGATTACAGGAGAGCAGGAGTATGAGCAGGAAGGCGAGCTTCAGTTTATAAAGGAAATCCGTAATCCGGATAATATGCGCGTGGTGGGCTGTATCATCGTAACCTTTAACTGCAAAGGCTGCTTCGAAGGGATTGAAGAACACAGAGACTGCCTGGACGTTCTCCTCGTGAAGAATTACAGGAACATCATAAGGGGAGAAGGAAATGAGGATATTTTCCGGGAGATCATGAAGAAGGACGAAAAACAGGAGACTGTTGCCGTTGAGAAGCACCAAGTTTTCCGGGAAGCTGCAAACGATTACCAGGTTTATGTGATTTTAAACAATGCGAAGGCTTCCAGGGTGGAGGGATACAAGATCCTTGCCATTCTTGGAGTAAGCGCTGCCGTACTGGTGCTGGGAATCTTTTTTATCCATCTATATCTGAGAAGGCTGAACAGCAGGGTGGAGAATATTGTCCATGGTATGGAACAGGTAACGAAAGGCGATCTCAAGGTACGGCTTTATACAAATGAAAACAGTGATGAGCTTGATATTATTGCCGGAAGATTTAACAAGATGTGCGAGGATCTTCAGACCTATATTGAGAAAAGCTATCTTGCGGAGATTGAAGCGAAAAATGCGGAGCTTGAGGCTCTTCAGAGCCAGATCAATCCCCATTTCCTGTACAACACCCTGGAGGCTATCCGTATGAGGGCTATCTGCAACGGAGACAGGGAGGTCGGGAAGATGCTTTACAGTATGTCCGTGCTGTTCAGAAGTCAGCTCAAGGAGGCGGACTGGATCACCATCGGACAGGAGCTGGATTACTGCAAGCAATATCTGGGGCTTTTCGAGATCCGTTATCAGGGAAATTTCAAATATGAGATCCAGTGTCCGGTGGAACTGATGGCTTCCAAAGTAATCAAGTTTATTCTTCAGCCCATACTGGAAAATTATTTTGTCCATGGAATCCGCAGACAGGAAAACGACAACCTGATCTGCATCTGTGCGGAGGAAAAAGAAGGAGACGTATATTTCCGGGTGGCAGACAACGGCATGGGCATGGAACCGGAGGAGATGGCGGAGAAAAACAGAGAGCTCAGGGAGAATCGGGATTACAGACAGGATAAAAAGAAGTCCGTGGGAATCTCCAACGTAAACAGAAGAATTAAGGCTGTTTACGGAGAAAATTACGGAATCAGGCTGGAAGCCGGAAAAGAGGGAGGACTGGAAGTTCTGCTTCATATAAAAAAAGACGACGGATTGTCGTAAACCATCATGCAAAGGAAGAATGGTTTCTTTCCAATGCGGCTAAAATACAAGGGGGATGCTATGAAAAAAGTTATGCTGGTTGAAGATGAAGAATTTATTCTTCAGGGAATTTTATGTATCAATGACTGGGCTGCTATGGATATGGAAGTCATCCACATGGCACACAACGGTCAGGAAGCATTGGAAAAGTTTAAGGAAAAACCGGTTGATATTGTTGTTACAGATGTGGAAATGCCTCTGATGAACGGGCTTGAGCTTATTAGGGAAATCCGCGGGATCAGCCCGAGAACAAGATGCCTGATCCTTTCCGGATACGATGAATTTGAATATGCGCAGACAGCGCTGCGCCTTGATGTGGACGAATATATCTTAAAGCCCATTAACGAGGAGCAGCTTGGAGAGGCGCTCCGTCATGCGGCGAAGCGTCTTGACGAAATCGACAGGAAAAACGCAGTGAGCATGGATAACAAGATCGGATGGATCCAGTTCCTTCGGGAAAACGGCGGGCTTAGTGAGGAGGAAAAAAAGGAGTTCGGGCAGATGCTGCCCAAGCTGGAGAACAGAAAGGTTTTTCCGGCGCTTATGAAAATCGACCTGGAGAGCCTTGACGAGTCGGACGGGATCAACTGTATTCTTATGGAAATCCAGAAGCACCACGACAAGATGAAGCCTGTTTACCTGAAAGCGGACGTTCTCCTTCTTCTCTATTACTGTGAAACGGAGACTACCCTTTCAGAGGCGGAGCATGTATTTGGGGAGATCCAGAATACTCTGGAAAGTGAAAGAGGAATTCTGTGCTTCCTTGCAGTGGCTTCGGAGATTCACAGCTATGAGGAGCTTCCTGCCGCATACGGACAGGCCAGCGGACTTTTGCGCTACCGGCTTCTGACCGGATATGGCAGATGCATCAGCGCAGAGGACATCCGTCACCGCAATACCGGAGATGTTTCCCTTGATCAGTCCTTCCTCCGCAAAAAGATTCTTGAGAAAGATCAGGAGGGCGCTTTCCGCTATGTGGAGGAGCTCTTTATGAACATTCTGGAAAGCGAGGCCAATGTGGACGCTCTTTACCAGATCGCCCTGCGCATTGCGATTCTGATCCAGGATATCCGGCTGGAATATAAGATGAACAACGGTCATGACCTTCGGGGGCTTTCCGAGCTGTTCGAAAAAATCTACCATGCAGAAGATATTTTCAGTATGAGGGCAGTACTGATGCTTGAAATTGCAGCAGCCATTACCTCCCTCCACACCTCAGAGGATCATTACACGCCGGTTGTCCGTGAGATCCTGAATTACATGAAGGAGAATTACAGGGAGGACATGAGCCTGAAAGTTCTTTCCCAGAAATACTGTATGAACACCTCGTATCTTGGACAGATTTTTCAGAAAGAGGTGGGCTGCTCCTTTAATCAGTATCTCAGCAAGCTGAAAAATGAAAAAGCAAAAGAATTAATTTTACAGACAAATATGAAAATTACAGATATTGCCAGAGAAGTGGGTTATCCGGATACCAGTTATTTTTACAAAAAATTCAAACAGTGTTATGGCGTTTCTCCGGCCTCTCTGCGCAGCATGAAAAAGTACTAAAAAAGATTTACAAAAAAGCGCTGTTGTGATAAAATCTTAACAGTGCATCTGTAAGGATGCTAAGGGAGTTATTTACTTACTATTAGAAAGAAAGAGGTAAAGCTAAATGGCAAAAATCGATTTAACCAAATATGGTATTACCGGAACAACCGAGATCGTTTACAACCCGTCTTATGATGTATTATTCGAGGAAGAAACCAAGCCAGAACTTGAAGGCTTTGAAAAAGGCCAGGTAAGTGAACTTGGTGCAGTCAATGTTATGACCGGAATTTACACAGGACGTTCTCCTAAAGACAAATTCATCGTTATGGATGAAAACTCCAAAGACACTGTATGGTGGACAACTGATGAATACAAAAATGACAACCATCCGGCATCCCAGGAAGCATGGAATGTTTGTAAAGATATTGCAATCAAAGAGCTCTCCGGAAAGAGACTTTTCGTAGTTGACGCATTCTGCGGTACAAACGCTGATACACGTATGGCTATCCGTTTCATTATGGAAGTTGCTTGGCAGGCACACTTTGTTAAAAATATGTTCATCCAGCCAACAGCAGAAGAGCTTGAGAACTTCGAGCCTGACTTCGTAGTATACAACGCTTCCAAAGCAAAAGTTGAGAACTACAAAGAATTAGGACTGAACTCCGAAACAGCAGCTATGTTCAACATCACAAGCCGTGAGCAGGTTATCCTGAACACATGGTACGGCGGAGAAATGAAAAAAGGTATGTTCTCTATGATGAACTACTACCTGCCTCTGAAAGGCATCGCTTCCATGCACTGCTCCGCAAACACAGACATGAACGGCGAAAACACAGCTATCTTCTTCGGACTTTCCGGAACAGGTAAAACAACACTTTCCACAGACCCGAAACGTCTCCTGATCGGTGATGACGAGCACGGCTGGGATGACAACGGCGTATTCAACTTCGAAGGCGGATGCTATGCAAAAGTTATCAACCTTGACAAAGAATCTGAGCCGGACATCTACAACGCAATCAGAAGAGACGCTCTTCTTGAGAACGTAACACTTGATAAAGACGGAAAGATCGACTTCGATGATAAGAGTGTAACAGAGAATACACGTGTATCTTATCCGATCAACCATATTGAGAACATT
The DNA here is from genome assembly GCA_019416265.1 of Clostridiales bacterium. Taxonomy (GTDB): domain Bacteria; phylum Bacillota; class Clostridia; order Lachnospirales; family Lachnospiraceae; genus Blautia_A. The sequence goes on from DXXQ01000030.1 coordinate 17,201, forward strand.
GTTCGCCCTGTATCTGCAGCACCGGCAGCTAAGAACGTAATCTTCCTGTCCGCAGACGCATTCGGCGTACTTCCTCCAGTATCTGTACTTACACCGGAGCAGACAGAATACTACTTCCTGTCCGGATTCACAGCTAAGCTTGCCGGTACAGAGCGTGGAATCACAGAGCCTACACCAACCTTCTCCGCTTGCTTTGGCCAGGCATTCCTGGAGCTGCACCCGACAAAATATGCAGAAGAGCTTGTTAAGAGAATGGAAAAGAACGGTGCGAAAGCATACCTTGTAAATACAGGATGGAACGGAACAGGCAAACGTATCTCCATTAAAGATACCCGTGGTATCATCGACGCAATCCTTAACGGAGATATCAACAACGCTCCTACTAAGAAGATCCCATACTTCAACTTCGAAGTACCGACAGAGCTTCCGGGCGTTGACACAAACATCCTTGACCCACGCGACACTTATGCAGACGCTGCACAGTGGGAAGAGAAAGCAAAAGACCTTGCTCAGAGATTTATTAAAAACTTTGCAAAATATGAAAGCAATGAAGCTGGTAAAGCTCTTGTTTCAGCAGGTCCTCAGTTATAATTTTATGTCAGAACAGATGCAGAGCGCGGGATTTTTTCCGCGCTCTGTTTATATGATTTTCCCCAGAGAAGTTTATCTTAATTTTTTCTAAAATTTTTCTAAACTGTCTATGTAAAAATTCTACTTTCAAGGTGTAAAAATTCTCGATTTCTTCGTCACAGTGTAAAAAAATCCAACTAAAAAATCTACCTCAAAC
>DXXQ01000031.1 GCA_019416265.1 Clostridiales bacterium
CCATTATTTTGACTAAAGATATGGCGAGATAGCTCAGTTGGCTAGAGCACACGGTTCATACCCGTGGTGTCGAGGGTTCGAATCCCCCTCTCGCTACTAACCGGAAGTTCCGGTGAAAACAGAATATGGCGAGATAGCTCAGTTGGCTAGAGCACACGGTTCATACCCGTGGTGTCGAGGGTTCGAATCCCCCTCTCGCTATGACGCAGGCTGTTCGGATACCAGTGATCCGGGCAGCTTTTTTTCGTGTAAAGCCCTAAGCCGGGGAAAGAGGGATTTTTGTGGGAAAAGACGGAGGCAGGGGAAAAGTTACGATTGACTTTTCCGCCTGTTTTTTTTATATTAATAATGTTAAAAAGTAACAGGGGGAAAGAGTATAAACAAAGGAGTGTTGTGCTATGGGAAAAAAGCTGATTTTCATTTTTAACCCAAAAGCAGGCAAAGGAAAAATAAAGTCTTCTCTTATGGAAATCGTAGATATTTTTAATAAGGGAGGCTATGAGGTGCTCATCCGTGCCACACAGCATCCGAAGGATGCCTATGAGCAGGCGAAGCTCTATGCAGATCAGGTGGATCTGGTGGTGTGCAGCGGCGGTGACGGAACTCTTGACGAAGTACTTACCGGTATTATGGAGGTGGGAAGCTCTGTTCCGATTGGATATATTCCCGCAGGAAGTACCAATGATTTTGCCAACAGTCTGTTTATGCCGAAGAATATGGCAGAAGCAGCTGCGAATATTATGAATGAGGAACTGTACCACTGTGATATCGGGATGATGAATAACAGAAGCTTTGCGTATATTGCCGCTTTTGGATTGTTTACAGATGTCGCATATGAGACGGATCAGGATCTCAAGAATATTCTCGGGCATCTTGCCTATATACTGGAAGGGGTAAAAAGACTTTTTGATATTAAGTCCTACCATATGAAGGTACAGACAGAGGACCTGACTGTGGAGGATGATTTTATTTTCGGAATGGTTACCAATTCCCGCTCAGTAGGAGGATTTAAGAACCTTACGGGAAAGAACGTGGATATGAACGACGGACTTTTTGAGGTGACACTGATCACAAGGCCGAAGAATCCTCTGGAGCTTCAGGAGATCATGACAGGTCTTCTGACAGCGGAAGACAATTCCGATCTTATTTATTCTTTCAAGGCAAGCAGACTTGTGATCGAGTCAAAGGAAGAGGTTGCCTGGACTCTGGATGGGGAATTTGGAGGAAATGTAAAAGAAGCGGTGATCGAGAATCACCATGAAGCACTGAACCTGTATCTTAAGAGCACAAAAAAATAACATCTGACGAAGCAGGATACAAACCTGTGAGAGGGCAGAAAGAGGAGAACATAAATGGGAGAATATATCAATGTAGTGGAAACCTTTGGATGCGATGTGTTTAACGATTCCGTTATGCAGGCGCGTTTGCCGAAGAAGGTTTACAAAGAATTGAAGAAAACCATAGAAGAGGGTAAGGAAATGTCCATGGAAATCGCGGACGTAGTTGCCCATGAGATGAAGGAATGGGCCATCGAAAAAGGTGCGACGCACTACAGCCACTGGTTCCAGCCCCTTACAGGAGTGACCGCGGAGAAACACGACGCCTTTATCACTGCTCCGGAGAACGGAAAGGTGCTTATGAGCTTTTCCGGAAAGGAACTGATAAAAGGAGAACCGGATGCTTCTTCCTTCCCTTCAGGAGGACTCCGCGCCACCTTTGAGGCGAGAGGCTATACAACCTGGGACTGTACCTCACCGGCCTTTGTCCGTCACGATGCGGCAGGAGCAACTCTTTGTATTCCAACGGCATTCTGTTCTTATACGGGAGAAGCCCTTGACCAGAAGACTCCTCTTCTGCGTTCCATGGAGGCGATCAATACCCAGGCTCTTCGTCTGATTCGTTTATTTGGAAATACAACCTCTAAGAAAGTAACTCCTTCGGTAGGAGCGGAGCAGGAATATTTCCTGATCGACAAAGAGAAATGGCTGCAGCGAAAAGACCTTACCTACACAGGCAGAACTCTTTTCGGAGCCATGCCTCCCAAAGGCCAGGAGATGGACGATCATTATCTGGGAACCATTCGCCAGAGGATTTCCGCTTACATGAAGGAGGTAAACGAGGAGTGCTGGAAGCTGGGGGTTACAGCCAAGACACAGCATAACGAGGCGGCTCCTGCACAGCATGAGCTTGCTCCGATCTACGCTCCTGCAAATATTGCGGCAGACCACAACCAGATGATGATGCGTATCCTTAAGAAAGTGGCAAGCCGCCACGGACTCCGCTGCCTCCTCCACGAGAAGCCTTTCACAGGAGTCAGCGGTTCCGGCAAGCACAATAACTGGTCTCTGACTACAGACGACGGGATCAATCTTCTGGATCCCGGCAAAACGCCCCATGACAATATACAGTTCCTTTTGATCTTAACCTGTATTTTAAAGGCAGTAGATGAACACGCAGACCTTCTCAGGGAATCTGCGGCTGATGTGGGCAACGACCATCGTCTGGGCGGCAATGAGGCGCCGCCTGCCATTATCTCCGTGTTCCTGGGCGAACAGCTTGAGGATGTGCTGGAACAGCTGATCAGTACGGGAACTGCCACCCACAGCAAAAAAGGGGTGAAGCTTGAGACAGGTGTAAAAACTCTTCCTGACTTTATGAAGGATGCCACAGACCGTAACCGTACTTCTCCTTTTGCCTTTACAGGAAATAAATTCGAATTCCGTATGGTGGGTTCCCGTGATTCCATTTCTGCCTGCAACGTGGTTCTCAATACCATTACTGCAGAGGTTTTCCGTGATACCTGCGACCGTCTGGAGGCTGCAGAGGATCTGGAGATGGCAGTTCATGATATTATCAAGGAATATGCCACAGACCATCAGAGAATCGTATTCAGCGGAAACAGCTATGCCCCGGAGTGGGCGGAGGAGGCTGCCCGCCGCGGACTTCCCAATCTGCCTTTTATGGTGGATGCCATACCTGCACTTACCACAGAAAAATCTGTGAAGCTGTTTGAAGATTTCGGCGTGTTTACAAGAACAGAGCTGGAATCCCGTGCAGAGATCCAGTATGAGATATATGCAAAGGCAATCAATATTGAAGCAAAGACAATGATCGACATTGCCACTAAGCAGATCATCCCTGCAGTTATCAAATATACGACAGTTCTTGCGAACTCCATCAATGCAGTCCGTCAGGCGGGACCCATGGATGTAAGCGTACAGCTTGAGCTTCTGGAGAAATCCTCCGAGCTCCTCAAAAAGACCAATATTGCCATGAGAGAGCTGGGCAGACTGGTGGAGGAAATCCCTCAGCATCCGGAAGGAAGGGACAGAGCTGTATTCTGCAGGGAAAAAGTATTTCAGGCTATGGAAGAGCTCCGCGCTCCGGTGGATAAGCTTGAAATGATCGTAGATAAGGAAATGTGGCCGATGCCATCCTACGGCGATCTTATTTTTGAGGTTTAAAAGAGACGATGAACGAATTGAAATTTTTGGAAGAGCAGGGCGTGAATGGGGAACTGATCCGCAGAGTGGAGGAGTTTCGCAGAACCTATGAAGTACCTGCAGAGGCTTCACACAGAATTGTGAAGCCTGCCATTCCTTTTTATGGAAAAGAAATCCTGGAAATGGCGATCGCCGGAATCCTGATGGGGGAGAATCTTCTCCTCACAGGGCCCAAGGCAACGGGAAAAAATATCCTGGCTGAAAATCTTGCCTGGATATTTAACCGCCCCTCCTACAATGTTTCTTTCCATGTAAATACAAACAGTGCAGATCTCATCGGAACGGATACGTTCGCAGACAACGAGGTAAAGCTCCGCAAGGGAAGTATTTACCAGTGTGCGGAATATGGAGGCTTCGGAATCCTTGATGAGATCAATATGGCGAAAAACGACGCGGTTTCTGTTCTTCACGCCACTTTGGATTACCGCCGTTCCATTGATGTTCCGGGATATGACAAGATTGACCTGCATCCTGCAGCCCGTTTCATAGGAACCATGAATTACGGCTATGCCGGAACAAAGGAGCTCAATGAGGCTCTTGTATCAAGATTTCTGGTGATCGATATGCCGGCTCAGACAGAGGAATCCATGGAGTTTATTTTTGGACAGATGTTTCCGGGGGCAAAAAAAGAAGCTGTGAAGCAGTTTATCGGCGTTTTCCTGGATCTTCAGCTCAAAGCAGCCAACAGTGAGATTTCCACCAAGCCTCTGGATCTCAGGGGACTTCTGGCAGCCATGAAGATCGTGGATACAGGACTTTCCCCAAGACGGGCGGTGACAATGGGCGTAGTGAATAAGACCTTTGACATCTTTGAGAAAGAGATTGTAGAAGATGTGGTGTACACCAGGATTCCGGAGGACTGGACAAGGGACGATGTCTATGAATGATAAAGAAAAGATAGAGGAAACAGAGGATATCCGGTTCGAGCTGGAGAACCGGATCCGCAATCTTCTGTGGACAGTAAGCGGCGATTACAAGCTGAATATGAAGGTGGACGTAAGTCTCTTCCTTCGTTCAAAGGCGATCGCCTTATATGATGGGATCAAACAGGGAGCTCTGGCGAAATTTTTTGATAAAGATTTGCTGGGGCTCTATCTGGTAAAAAAAGTATTTCTCCAGGCAGATGAGGGGATGCTCACCTGTATTGCCCAGCTTTGTATTGAGGAGGCGATCGGAGAAAAAATATGCAGGGAGCGTCCGGGGGTACGTCAGATGCAGAAACAGGCATTTGAGGACATTCTGGACCAGGAATTTGAGACAATGCCGGCCCGGGAGGATCTTTTGGGCAGGCTGAAGATCGCAGTGTTAAGAGACCGGCTGGAAGAGGGCGGCTGCAGGGTGGAAGCCCGCCTGAAAAAGCTTCGGGATATGGTTTATGAAGCAGGGACTGCCAAAGATACCCGGGAGCTGATTTCTATTATAGACAGGTTGTACAATACGGCGGCAGATCCGGACTTTGAAAGAAAACACGGAAATCTGGACCGCGTGATGGCAGTGACGCTGGAGGAGCTGACAGAATACGACTGGGAGGATTTTCTCACAGAAGAGCTCTATGAGGAGGCTCTGGAAAGCTATATGGAACAGCTTGCCGGAAGAATCACAGATCTGGAGGATAAGGCGGTCACAGAGGAGATGGAGGAAAAACGCAAAAGAAAGACAAAAATTAAAGTCCTTCCTCCGGAGGCTCTGGAAAAAGCCCATACTTATGTGGAGCTGAATTTCGGGAAAACCTATCTGACTCCCCTGGAGGAAAAAAAGATCAACTGCCAGATGTGTACAGGCATCCACAGCGACTGCAGCCTTTATTTCACAGAAGGCATCCTGAAAAATCCGGTGAAGCGCAACTATCAGTATGAGTATGCAGTGCGTCTGAGAAATAAAAACATCTGGCTTTATCACGACAAACACAGAATCGTGAAGCGAAATATCAGCGCCCTTACGGAGACTCTGAAAAAATCTCTGGTGCTCAGGAATGAATCCCAGGAGGTTCTTTCTGACAGAGGGAACATTGTGCCCTCCCGCCTGTGGAGGATCGGAAGGAGCAGCGATGCGAAGCTTTTTCGCAGGGAGCTTAAGGCGGACGCTTCGGATTTCGTAGTGGATGTGCTGATTGATGCCAGCGGTTCCCAGATGAGCCGTCAGGGAGAGGTGGCGCTGCAGGCTTATATCATCAGCGAGGCGTTAAGCAATGTAGAATTTCCCCACAGGGTCATGAGCTTTTGTACCTTTTGGGATTATACGATCCTGCACCGTTTCCGGGAATATGACGATCCTCCTTCTGCAAACGAGAATATTTTTAATTATGTGACCTCCTCCAACAACAGAGACGGGCTGGCAGTCAGGACTGTGGGGCAAAGCCTTCTGATGCGGCCGGAGGAGAAAAAAATCCTCATTGTTCTGAGCGACGGAAGACCGTATGATGTGATCGTCAACCGTCCCAATGCCAGAAATCCCCAGCCCTATCAGGGGAATCATGCCATTTGTGACACAGCCACGGAGGTGCGCCGTCTGAGGAGCCAGGGAGTCAGTGTTCTGGGAGTTTTTGCAGGGGAGGAAAAGGATCTGGCAACAGAGAAAAAGATATTTGGAAAGGATTTTGCATATATCAGGGACATTGTGAATTTCTCAAAAATCGTAGGACGGTATCTCACGAAACAGTTGGATTACGAGGAATAAAGGCCGTTTTTCAGCGGTACAGCAGTATCTGAACCGTGACAGCGGCAGAGATTTCCAAAGAGATATGGTGAGAATGGCTTGCAAAAGCGAAAGATTTTGGCTATAATGTATTTCGTGTCAAAAAATATACAAAGGGAGAGGAAACACAATGAGCAACAACAAAGAGTTCAAACCGTATATCCCGGCAGAAAAAATCACTCCGGAATTTACGGTGACATCCATTATCATGGGTGTGATTCTTGCAATCGTATTCGGCGCAGCCAACGCTTATCTTGGACTTCGTGTCGGTATGACTGTATCTGCTTCCATTCCGGCAGCAGTTATCTCCATGGGCGTGATCCGCGTTATCATGAAGAAAAACTCCATTCTGGAGAGTAATATTGTCCAGACCATCGGTTCCGCAGGTGAATCACTTGCAGCCGGCGCAATTTTTACAATGCCTGCATTATTCCTGTGGGCAAAAGAAGGCGTATGTGACAAGCCAAGCCTTGTTGAGATCACACTTATCGCACTTTGCGGCGGTGTGTTAGGCGTACTTTTCATGGTACCGCTTCGTAATGCTCTGATCGTAAAAGAGCATGCAACTCTTCTTTATCCTGAGGGAACTGCCTGTGCAGACGTACTTCTTGCAGGAGAAGAGGGCGGCGCAAATGCTTCTGTCGTATTCTCAGGTATGGGACTTGCAGCAGCATTTAAATTTATTGTTGACGGACTTAAGGTAATTCCGGCTGACGTTGCAGCAGCATTTAAATCCTTCAAGGGTGAGATCGGTATGGAAGTATATCCTGCACTTCTCGGTGTAGGTTATATCGTTGGACCGAGAATCGCTTCCTTCATGTTTGTAGGTTCCCTTGTTGGATGGATGGTGATCATCCCGCTGATCTGCCTGTTCGGACCTGATACAGTAATGTATCCGGGAACTGTTGCAATCTCTGAGCTTTATGCAGAGGGCGGCGCAGCAGCGATCTGGAGTACCTATGTAAAATATATCGGAGCAGGCGCTATCGCAACAGGCGGTATCATTTCCCTGATCAAATCCCTGCCTCTGATCGTGACAACCTTCCGCGATTCCATGAAGAGCATGAAGGGCGGCAAGAACACAAGCACAGCAAGAACAGCACAGGATCTTCCAATGAACCTGATCATGATCGGCATTGTTGCCATGGTATTCATTATCTGGTTTGTTCCGGCTATTCCGGTTAACTTCCTCGGTGCAGCCATTATCGTTGTCTTCGGCTTCTTCTTTGCGACAGTATCCTCCCGTATGGTAGGTCTGGTAGGAAGCTCCAACAACCCGGTTTCCGGTATGGCGATCGCAACTCTTCTGATCGCAACAATGGCGATCAAAGCAACCGGCGACACAGGCGCTACAGGTATGACAGCAGCAATCGCGATCGGTTCTGTTATCTGTATCGTTGCAGCAATCGCCGGCGATACTTCACAGGACTTAAAAACAGGTTACCTTTTAGGAGCAACTCCTAAGAAACAGCAGATCGGTGAGCTTATCGGTGTTGTAGCAGCAGGTCTTGCTATCGGCGGTGTGCTTTATCTTCTGGATGCAGCATGGGGCTACGGCGGTGCGGAAGTACCGGCTCCTCAGGCAGGTCTGATGAAGATGATCGTTGAAGGTATCATGGGCGGAAACCTTCCGTGGGGTCTTGTATTTATCGGTGTATTCCTTGCGATCGCACTTGAGATTCTTCGTATTCCGGTTATGCCTTTCGCGATCGGTCTTTACCTTCCGATCTACTTAAATGCAACCATTATGATCGGTGGTGTGGTTCGTGGATTAATGGACGGAAGAAAGAAAGTAGACGCAAAAACAAAAGAAGACCAGGTTACAAACGGTACTCTGTACTGTGCCGGTATGATTGCCGGCGAAGGTCTTGTAGGTATCCTTCTTGCGATCCTTACAGTATTCGGTGTTAACAGCGTATTTGACCTGGGTGCAAAGGGAATCAATTTCGGTAACATTGGCGGCGTGATCTTCATGGCAGTGATGATCCTTTGCCTGCTGAAATTCTCCTTATGGAAAAAGAAGAAAAATTAATGAGCAGAAAAAAGAAAAAAAATGAACCGCAGATCAATTATCTGGATCTGATCCCGAAGCGTTCGGAGAATCTCCGCTGGTATGACGACCTTAAGGGACGTACTGTCCTGGAGGTGGAAAACACAGGCTTGTTCAACCACATTGCACAGAAGCTGTTCAATAAGCCGGAGTATACGAAAGTACATCTCGACGACAACGGAACATTTATCTGGCCCCTCATAGACGGGGAAAAGACGGTGAATGAGATCGCTGCTCTTGTAAAAGAGCACTTTGGAGAGAAGGCAGAGCCTTTATATCCGAGAATCGTCAAATACTTCCAGATAATGGAAAGCTATCATTTTATTCATTTTACAAATATGCCCGGCAAAGAGGGTTAAACTAAGAGCGGAAGCAGCAGAAAGCTGTTTCCGTTCTTGTGGTTTCCAGGGGCAAAATCGCTGTGCAGTGGTACAGCGACAGCCGGATATTAAGGCAGTTTCCGGATATGGAAGAAAAGAGGTATGTATGAAGTTAAGCGGAAAAAAACCATGGTATGTAGAATACTTTCTGATTATAGCAGGGACCGGACTGATGGCGCTGGCGATCAGTTCTGTATTTGATTCAGCCGGACTTGTAACCGGCGGCTTTTCCGGAGCTGCCATTATCATCAAGAAATGGACGGAACCCTTCATAGAGGGAGGAATTCCCCTGTGGGTCACCAACTTTTCCCTAAATGTTCCCATGTTTTTGATCGGTTTAAAGATCAGAGGCTTTGGGTTTGTAAAAAAAGCCCTTGCCGGTGAAATCTCACTGTCCCTGTGGCTTGCCATTCAGCCTGTATGGAATCTTGCGGGAGACGACCTGCTCCTGGCTGCAGTATACGGAGGCGCCCTTCTGGGAATCGGAATCGGCATGGTATTTCTCGGGGGCGGCACCACAGGCGGAACAGATATGATGGCTGCTATTATCCAGAAATATCTGAGGCACTATTCCATTGCACAGATCATGCAGTTTATTGACGGACTGATCGTCATTGTAGGTATGTATGTGTTTGGTATGCAAAAGGCCATGTATGCCATCATTGCCGTATTCCTTGTGACAAAGGTATCAGACGGCCTGATGGAAGGTATCAAGTTCTGCAAAGCCGCCTATATTATTACAGACAAGCCGGAGGCCATCTCCCAGGCGGTTATCAGAGATCTTGACCGTGGCATTACAGGAATCGAGGCAAAGGGAATGTATTCCGGAGATAAGAAACTGATGCTTTACTGTGTTGTGAGCAAAAAAGAGATCATTAAATTGAAAGAACTGGTTGACAGGATCGATCCCAATGCCTTTGTTATCGTGACAGATGCCCGTGAAGTACATGGAGAAGGCTTTATAGAAAATAATTAACAAAAAATCCATAAAAAATTGTAAGTTTTTTCGCCTTCCCTCTTTCATTTTTGGTGATTTTGTATTAAAATAGATAACAGGTATAAGTTTTTGTGGTTAGATTTAAAGATTATTAAACACTTTAGATGAGAAGGGATTGAATTAGATGATATCGAATCAGGTACTTCAGAACACTCTTGAAGGATTAAAGGAAATTTCCAGAACAGAATTTTGTGTCGTGGATGTAGACGGAAAGGTTCTGGCAAGCACATTTGCTGATTTTGCAATTTCCAGCGGGGATGTGCAGGCATTTGTGGAGTCACCGGCTGAGAGCCAGCTTGTAAAGGGATTCCAGTATTTTAAGGTTTGCGATGATTATCAGTTGGAATATGTACTGGTTGCCCACGGCGACGACGAGGATACCTATATGGTAGGTAAGCTGGCTGCATTCCAGATCCAGAATCTGATCGTTGCATATAAGGAGCGCTTTGATAAAGACAGCTTTATCAAAAACTTGCTTCTTGACAATCTTCTTCTGGTGGATATCTATAACCGTGCGAAGAAACTTCATATTGAAGCAGATGTACGCCGTGTTGTCATGATTCTTGAAATGCCCAAGGAGAAGGATCACAGCTCCATGGAGAGCGTGAAGAGTCTTTTCGGCGGCAAGAGCAAGGACTTCATCACAGCTGTTGATGAGAAGAGCATCATTATTGTAAAAGAGCTGGAAGAAGGAGAAGGATATCCGGAGATGGATCAGCTTGCCCAGACGATCCTGGATACGCTGGGAATGGGTAACGACGGCATGACCCATATGGCATACGGCACCATCGTCGGCGAACTGAAAGAGGTTTCCAGATCCTATAAAGAGGCCCGCATGGCTCTCGACGTAGGCAAGATTTTCTTTGGAGATAAAGAGGTCATTGCATACAGCTCTCTTGGTATCGGACGTCTGATCTACCAGCTTCCGATCCCTCTTTGCAAAATGTTCATCAAAGAGATCTTTGACGGCAAATCTCCGGACGATTTTGATGAGGAGACACTGATTACTATCGATAAATTCTTTGAGAACAGCCTGAATGTATCCGAGACATCCAGACAGCTTTATATCCACAGAAATACCCTTGTGTACAGACTGGATAAGCTGCAGAAGAGCACAGGGCTCGATCTGAGGGTATTTGAGGATGCCATCACATTCAAGATTGCTTTAATGGTTGTGAGATACATGAAGTATATGGAAACACTGGAGTATTGATTTTCCCCCAATGTATATGTAAGATAAAAATGCGCCTGCCGTGTTCAAGATACGGCAGGCGCGTTTTGCAGCAGGAAATAGTTCACAAATTTTTTACGAAAAATATAGTTGCATTTCACAAAGACATATATTACAATTATGTTACAAAAAACAAAGAGTCTTTGCTCTCTATGGAGGTAATTATGATTGATTTGGTAGATGTAAGCAAATCCTATGGTCCCGGCAAGCCTGCGGTAAACCATGTGAACTTGCATGTTGATAAAGGAGAATTCGTGTTTGTGGTGGGAAGCAGCGGTTCAGGGAAATCTACCCTGATCAAGCTTCTGATGAAGGAACTGGACTCCACCTCAGGGACAATTACTGTAAGCGGCGAGCGTCTGGAGGGAATGAAGCACAGGCGTGTGGCGAAATACCGCAGGAAGCTTGGAGTTGTCTTTCAGGATTTCCGTCTGTTAAAGGACAGAAATGTATATGAGAATGTGGCGTTTGCCCAGCGTGTCATCAACAGACCTACCCGTGTTATTAAGAAACGTGTGCCGGAGGTGCTTCGTGAGGTTGGACTTCCTGCGAAATATAAATCTTTTCCGGATGAGCTTTCCGGAGGGGAGCAGCAGAGGGTTGCCCTTGCAAGAGCTCTTGTAAACCGTCCGGATATTCTGCTGGCAGACGAGCCTACCGGTAACCTGGACCCTAAGACGTCGGAGGAGATCATGAGACTTCTGGAACAGATTAACGAGAGAGGAACCACAGTTCTTGTGGTAACCCATAACCGTGAGATCGTAAATGCCATGAAGAAGAGGGTTGTCACCATGCATGAGGGTGAGATCGTCAGCGACGAGAAAGAGGGAGGATATCATGAGGCCTAGTACAATCTGGTTTACCCTGAAGCAGGGAATCAAGAATATCAAGAGAAACTGGATGTTTTCCATTGCGTCTGTACTGACCATGGCAGCATGCATTTTTCTGTTTGGAATATTTTATTCCATTGTAAACAATGTAAACGCAGTTGCCCATAAGCTGGAGGAAGAGGTGCCGATCACCGTATTTTTCCAGGAGGATGCAACTGAGGAACAGATCGAGAAAGTCGGAGAGGCCATAAAGGGCCGTCCGGAGGTTGCCCGTGTGGAATATGAATCTGCGGAGGAAGCCTGGGAATATTTCAGCGAATTTTATTTTGAGGGCTCCGAGGGAGCAGAAGGCTTCAAGGACGACAATCCTCTTGTAGGCTCCTCGAATTATCAGGTCTATATGAACGATATTACCAGACAGGCGGAACTGGTGGAGTATGTGTCCGGCCTTGACGGTGTGCGCGAGGTAAATCAGTCCAAGGATGCGGCGGATATGCTGGGAAGTATAAACAGACTGGTATCTTATATTTCCATTGCCATCATTGCTGTCCTTCTTCTGATCTCCATTTTCCTGATCAGCAATACGATTTCTGTGGGTATTTCTGTCCGTTCGGAAGAAATCGGTATTATGAAATATATTGGAGCCACAGACGGATTTGTAAGAGCCCCCTTTGTGCTGGAGGGAATGGTTCTGGGAATGATCGGGGCGGCAGTTCCCCTTCTTCTTCTTTTCTTCGGATATAACAGCGCGGTAAAATATATCCTTACGAAATTCAGCGTATTTATGGGAGTGGTGCAGTTCATTCCCGTATGGGAGATTTATAAGACACTTCTTCCGATCGGTCTGGCTCTGGGAATCGGAATCGGTTTTATCGGAAGTATCATTACAACCAGAAAGCATTTAAGAGTATAAGGGCAGGGGAAATCAGAACATTTTCCCCTGTAAGGAAAATTTGGAGACAGCTGCCGGAATGCCGGCAGCTTTTCCTGTATAGAAACATAAGGAGACGGAAATGACGAAACAGTTCAAAAAAGGTTTACTGGCAGGGGCGCTGGGGCTGCTGTGCGTAGAGGTGGGAGCAGGACTGGGAATCGGGAAGGCTCTGGGGGAATCCGTTCTTACAGACCCGGGGTTCCTGAGCAAGCTGACCTCCCTGGAATACCTGATCGACAATTACTATTTAGAGGATGCAGACAAGGAAGAGCTGAAAGAAGGAATTTATACAGGACTGGTTTACGGGCTGGGAGATCCCTATTCCAGATACTATACTGCCCGGGAATATACAGAAGAAAATTCTTCCACACAGGGAGAATATGTGGGGATCGGTATTGTCATGCAGAAAAACGAAGAGGGCGGCGTACGCGTGGTGGAATGCTATGAGGGAGGCCCGGGAGAAAAGGCAGGACTGAAGGCAGATGATGTGATCAGCGCAGTGGACGGAGAAGACATTACGCAGAGCGATGTGGCGGAGGTGGCTGACAAAATTAAAGGAAGAGACGGAGAACAGGTGGTTCTGACGATCCACAGAGAGGGAGTGGAGGAAGCGATGGAGCTCACTGTTCCCATTACCGATGTGGAGCTTCCTTCTGTATTTCATGAAATGCTGGATGAGGATACCGGGTATATCCGCATTACAGAATTTAAGGGAGTGACTTTTCAGCAGTACAGGAACGCTTTTGCAGAGCTGAAGGATAGTGGGATGGAGAAGCTGGTGGTAGATCTGAGAAACAATCCGGGAGGTCTTCTGAATTCTGTCTGCGATATCCTCAATGAAATTCTGCCGGAGGGCCTGATCGTATACACAGAAGACAAATACGGAAACCGCAGCGAGGAGAGAAGCGAGGGCAAAAATCCTTTGGATATTCCTCTGGCTGTCCTTGTAAATGAATACAGCGCCAGCGCCTCGGAAATCTTTGCAGGGGCTGTGCAGGATTACGGCATCGGCACGATTGTGGGAACAACCACCTACGGCAAAGGAGTGGTACAGTCGATCAGGACACTTGCGGACGGAAGCGCAGTGAAGCTTACGGTATCGAATTATTTTACGCCCAAGGGAAATTCCATTCATGAAGTGGGCATCAGTCCGGATGTGGAGGTGAAGCTGGATGCAAATCTTCTGAATAAAGAAGAAATCACCCATGAGGAGGATAACCAGCTTCAGAAGGCTCTGGAAATACTGGAGAAATCATAATATAAAAATGGGGAAATTTGCTCAGATATAAGATTTTCATTGTATCTGTTTTTACAAGCTGTTATAATATACACAATGTTCAATGTTAATGCTGCAAATGGCAAGGAGAAAATATTATGAATGATTATGTAATTACAACGGACAACAATTCAGATCTTCCGGAATCCTATTTCAGGGAGCATGGCGTTGGCTGTACCTATTTAAGCTACGCAATGGACGGAAAAATATATACACACGGAAATTTTCTTCCGGAACACCAGTTCTATGAAGCTATGAGAAACGGGTCCCTTCCCACAACGGCCCAGGCGAATCCCGAAATCACCAGGGAAATGATGGAGCCTTATCTGAAAGAGGGAAAGGACATTCTCCATATTGCATTTTCCTCAGGCTTAAGCGGAACCTGCAGCAGCGCCATTCTGGCAGCTCAGGAGCTTATGGAAGAATACCCTGAACGAAAAATCGTGGTGGTGGACTCTCTGGCAGCCTCTCTCGGACAGGGACTTCTTGTATATTTTGCCCAGCAGAAAAAGGAAGCGGGAGAAGATATGGATGCTGTTGCACAGTGGGCGGAGAACAACAAGCTTCACATTGTACACATGTTTACGGTAGATGATCTTTACCACCTGTACAGAGGCGGCCGCCTTTCCAAAACTGCAGCGGTAGTGGGAAGTGTACTCAACATCAAACCTGTTCTTCATGTAGACAATGAAGGCAAGCTTGTTCCTGTGGGAAAAGTAAGAGGCCGAAAAAAAGCTCTTCTTGAGCTTGTGAAAGCAATGGAGGAAAAAACGCAGGGATATGAGACAGATACCGTATTCATCAGCCACGGCGACTGCAAAGAGGACGCGGAGTTTGTTGCAGAGAAAGTAAGAGAGCGCTATCGTGTGAAGACCATGATCATCAACCATGTAGGAGCGGTCATCGGCGCACATTCCGGCCCGGGAACACTGGCCCTCTTCTTTGTGGGAAGCCCAAGATAAGACGTTGCTGTGAACGGAGTGAACAGTAAGGATAAGACTGACAGGAAAGGGATTTCATGAAGAATGTATTTGTCTTTTTCCGAAAAAGATGCTATAATGGATAAGCCTGTGTGAAGAAGATGCTTCACAGAATCAAGGGATAAGTATTTTGAAAAGAGGATTAAACAAATGAGTGATAAAACAATTTTAGAACAGTGGCGTACCATGGCGTACAACCAGGAAGCAGACCGCGGTCAGCTCCAGAAATTCTGGGCAACCTACTTCAATATTGAAAAAGGAATTTACGAGCAGCTTCTGACCAACCCGGATGAAGTAGTGACAGGTACTGTAAAAGAACTGGCAGAGAAATACGGACAGGAAGTTCTCACAATGGTAGGTTTCCTTGACGGAATCAACGATTCTCTGAAGGTTCCGAACCCCATCGAGACAATGGATGAGAACACAACCGTATCCTTATGCTTCGATAAGGAACTCCTTTACAAAAACATGGTAGACGCAAAGGCAGACTGGCTCTATGAGCTTCCACAGTGGGATTCGATCTTCTCTGAAGAAAAGAGAAAAGAGCTTTACATGGAGCAGAAGAAATCCGGTACGATCGTGAAACCACACAAAGTAGGCCGTAACGATCCATGTCCATGCGGAAGCGGAAAGAAATACAAACATTGCTGCGGAAGATAATATATTCCGTTGCTGTGAACAGAATGAACAGTAACTATATTCCGGTTACAGGACAGTCTGTGATAAGAAAAACGGTTGACAAATAAAAATCCCGTGACTATAATGGGGATAGATATAAAATAACACGTTGACGAGACGAGTAAGCTGTGAAAGCATACAGAGAGAGGTACATTTGCTGGAAGTGCCTTATGGGGAAGCAGCCGAAAACTACCTCTGAGTGGCCCTAATCCGGTCCGGTGATTCCGTTACCATCGAATAAGTGGCTCAGGCTTTATAAGCCGGGAGCAAGCAGGGTGGAACCGCGAGTATGACATATTCGTCCCTTACAGTGCAGATGCATTGTAAGGGATTTTTTATTTATCAGAATAGCATACATTTGTACGAACATTCCAGATAAATAAAAACGCTCCGCAAGGATGCGACCAGATGCAGAGCAGTGTGAGAAGAGTCTCCGGGCTATGCAGACCCGCCCCTGCACAGAACAGAAAAACTTTTTTAAAAAAAGGAGAAAAGCAATGATTATCACATTAAAAGATGGTTCCAAAAAAGAATACGCAGAAGCGAAATCCATTATCGACATCGCCTATGACATCAGCGAAGGACTTGCGCGTGCAGCATGCGCAGGAGAAGTAAACGGAGAGGTTGTAGATTTAAGAACTGTTGTGGACAGCGACTGTGAGGTAAATATTCTCACAGCGAAGGATGAGGCTGGTCTTGCAGCGCTTCGTCATACAGCTTCCCACGTACTCGCTCAGGCAGTACAGACACTTCACCCGGAAGCAAAAGTGGCAATCGGACCTTCTATTGACACTGGTTTTTACTATGATTTCGAATGTCCTCCATTTTCCAGGGAAGATCTTGACGAAATCGAAAAAGAGATGAAAAAGATCATAAAAAAAGGCGCAAAAATTGAGCGTTTTACAAAATCAAGAGAAGATGCTATCGCATACTTCAAAGAGAAAAACGAGCCTTATAAGGTAGAGCTTATCGAAGATCTTCCGGAGGGTGAAGAAATTTCCTTTTACTCCCAGGGCGACTGGACAGACCTCTGTGCAGGTCCGCATCTTATGAGCACAAAAGGTGTAAAAGCCTTCAAGCTTCTTTCTGCTTCAGGTGCTTACTGGAGAGGAAGCGAGAAAAATCAGATGCTTACCCGTGTATACGGAACTGCTTACGCATCCAAGGATGATTTAAAAGCACATTTAGAGCAGATGGAAGAAGCAAAGAAGCGTGACCACAATAAGCTTGGCCGTGAGATGAAGCTGTTCACAACGGTAGATGTTATCGGACAGGGACTTCCGCTTATCATGCCAAATGGTGTGATTATGATGCAGGAAATGCAGCGTTGGATCGAGGACGAGGAGACAAAGCGCGGTTATATTAGAACAAAGACACCTCTGATGGCTAAGAGCGACCTTTATAAGATTTCCGGACACTGGGATCACTACAAGGACGGAATGTTCGTACTTGGAGATGAGGAAAAGGACAAAGAGGTATATGCCCTTCGCCCGATGACATGCCCATTCCAGTATTATGTATATAAAGCAGAGCAGCACAGCTATCGTGACCTGCCGCTGCGTTACGGCGAGACATCTACTCTGTTCCGTAACGAGGATTCCGGTGAGATGCACGGTCTGACACGTGTGCGTCAGTTTACCATTTCCGAGGGACATCTGATTGTAAGACCGGACCAGATGGTAAAAGAATTTAAGGATTGTATCGCCCTTGCACAGTACTGCCTCCAGGTTCTGGGTGTAGAGGAAGATGTAACCTACCATCTTTCCAAGTGGGATCCGGAAAACAAGGAGAAATACATCGGTGATGCAGAGGTTTGGAATGAGACAGAGGGCCACATCAGACAGATGCTTGAAGAACTGAATATTCCATTTACAGAGGATGTGGGAGAGGCTGCATTCTACGGACCTAAGGTTGACATTAACGCAAAGAACGTATACGGAAAAGAAGATACAATGATCACCATCCAGTGGGATGCCCTTCTTGCAGAGCAGTTTGACATGTACTACATTGATGAGAACGGTGACAAAAAACGTCCGTACATCATCCACCGTACAGCAATGGGCTGCTACGAGAGAACTCTCGCATGGCTTGTTGAAAAATATGCCGGTTTATTCCCAACATGGCTTTGCCCGGAACAGGTTCGTATCATCCCGATTTCCGAGAACTTCCACGATTATGCAG
>DXXQ01000032.1 GCA_019416265.1 Clostridiales bacterium
GGATTTACGATGCACTGTATCAAAGAAATATCGAATGTGACTTCCTCTGGCCGGAGTCAGAAGATTTTGAACAGTATCAGGCCATTTTTGTGCCGGCTCTGTATGCAGCGCCGGATGCGCTTTTGGAGAAACTGGAACGATATGTGGAAAAAGGAGGGACTCTGGCAGCAACCTTTAAAACTGCCTTTGCCAACGAAAATGTCAAAGTAAGCCATGAGGTTCAGCCTCATATTCTTCATAACTGCTTTGGCGTGGAATATCACCAGTTTACCTTTCCGAAAAATGTGAAGCTTTCCGGAAGTCTGTCAGGCAGCCGATCTGATGCAGAGGCAACGGTGTTTATGGAACTTCTGGAACCGAAAGGAGCCGAAGTGATTGCCTCTTATGATCACTATAATTGGAAAGAATATGCTGCGATCACAAAAAACCATTACGGAAAAGGTACTGCCATCTATGTGGGCTGTATGACAGATCTGGGAACCTTACATGCAGTTATTACGGAAACCCTGAATTGTGCCCAGGTGGAGATTCCGCCCTACAGCTATCCTGTGATCGTCAGAAAAGGAACGAACGCTTTTGGGAAAACTGTGCGCTATTTCCTGAATTACTCCGAATCGCCTCAAAAAATTGAGTATTTCTATAAAAACGGGAGGGAGCTTTTGACAGGTAAGGCAGTGAAACCTGGGGATTCCATTGAAATTCCGGCGTGGGATCTGAAGATCACAGAAGAAGAGTAGAGTGTAAAGCCTGGAAAATCCTCATACTGCTCTTAAAAAGAAGTAAGAAAGGGATTCCAAAGTGTCTCCTTGTAGGGTATAATGGATAGAAGGTATTTACAGGGATTTCTTTCGGCCGGCAGCAGTTCATACTTGCGAAACTGGCCTTGATCCCTTTGGAGTAAAAATGCGTTGAGAAATACACAAAAGAAAAGAGGAGACAGCTATGGCATGTACAACAATATTAATCGGAAAAAAAGCAAGCTATGACGGTTCAACCATAGTAGCCAGAAACGAGGACTCTTGTGCAGGGAAGTTTGATCCCAAGAGATTTGCGGTAATGAAAGCCGAAGAGCAGCCCCGGATTTATAAATCCGTTCTTTCCCATGTGGAGATTCCGTTGCCGGAACATCCCATGCAGTATACTTATATGCCCAACAACGATCCGTCAGAGGGAATCTGGGGAGCTTTTGGCGTCAATGAGAAAAATGTGTCCATGACAGCAACAGAAACCATTACTTCCAATGCACTGGTTCTGGGGGCAGACCCCCTTGTTGTTTATAAAGAGGGAGAGGGGAATACACAGGAACAGCCGGGAGGAATTGGAGAAGAGGATATTGTGACCATCACTCTTCCATATATTACATCTGCAAGAGACGGGGTAAAGCGCCTTGGTATGCTTTTGGAAACATATGGTACATATGAGATGAACGGCATCGCCTTTCAGGATGAAGAGGAAATCTGGTGGCTGGAGACAATAGGCGGACATAACTGGATTGCAAAAAGAGTTCCGGATGACACCTATGTAGTGATGCCGAACCAGCTGGGAATCGACTTTTTTGACTTCGAGGATGCATACGGGGAACAGAGAGAGCATATGTGTTCTGCTGCCTTAAAAGCATTTGTGGAAGAAAATCATCTTGACCGCCGGATGAATGAGGAGGAAGTGTTTAATCCAAGAGACGCTTTCGGTTCCCATGACGATGGAGATCACATTTACAATACGCCCAGGGCATGGGCAATGCTTCGATACTTTAATCCCCGTTCCTTTGTGTGGGACGGTCCAAATGCGGATTTCGGACCGGAAAGCGACGATCTTCCCTGGGCATTTGTGCCGGAGAAGAAAATTACTCTGGATGAAGTAAAGTGGGCGCTCTCCAACCACTATCAGGGAACTCCTTACGATGTATACGGAAAAAGCTATGACAGTCCCATGGCAGGAAAATACAGAGCGATCGGAGTGAACCGAAACAATGTATTAGGCCTTGTTCAGATACGTCCCTATATGCCGGAGGCTCTCAGGGCAATACAGTGGATCGCCCTTGGAAGCAATGTGTTTAATGCCATGGTTCCTTTCTACACAAGAATTGACAGGACGCCGGATTATCTGTCCGGGGCACAGACAAAACCAACCACAGACAATTTCTACTGGACAAACAGAATCATTGCCGCTCTTGCAGACCCTCATTTCGGAGAAAATGCAGCCCATATCGAACGGTATCAGGCTGCAGTGGGAAGCAGGGCATGGGAACTGCTCAAACGTTTCGACAGAGAATATATGGGGCAGAAGCCGGAAGACGAAAAAGCATTTTTTGAGGCGGCAAATCAGGAAATTTCTGATTTTATCCGGGAAGAAACAACAGACCTTCTGGACAAAGTTCTATATACTTCCAGTTGTCTTATGAAAAACGGATTTTCCAGAAGCGACGCATGATAAAAAGAAAATATGATCATTAAGCAAAAGCCAGAATCAACAGCCAGGTGATTCTGGCTTTTTTCAGGTTCTGCTGTTTTTACAGGAAGGGCTAGAGGAAGAGAAAAATTACAGCTATGTATATGGACTATAAAATGATATTTTGGTACAATATTATCAGAAACACTGGTACAAAGGAATAAAAAATATGGACGATATACATAACAAAAGAAAAAGAAATCGAAAACGGCAGTTATACGTAAGGATCAGCCTGTTTGTTCTTTTCATACTGATCCTCGGCGGAGTGGCAATAAAATATTTGAATACCGGAGAAGAAGAGCTGACGCCGCCCCGTCTTTGGACAAGGGAAGAAGGCATCCGCCATATACAGGAACTGTCAGAGGAAAATCCGGATTTAGATCAGATTCTTCTGCAGATAGAGGAGTATCCGGATAATCTGATCACAGCGCTTTGCAATAACATGGAAATGCTGGAATATGCCAGAAATTATCCCAATACAGAGAAAAAAGTATACGGCACAGTCAGCGAAGAGGAAAAGAAGAATGGGATTCCCCTGCTGATGCAGTGGGACCCCAGATGGGGATATGCACCCTACGGGGATGATGTGATCGCGCTGTCAGCCTGTGGCCCCACAAGCCTTTCCATGGTGCTTGTCGGACTGACGGGAAATGAAGATGCAGCGCCTGACCATGTAGCGGCTTATGCCATGGAACAGGGATTTTACATACCGGGGGTCGGAACAACGTGGGATTTAATGACTCTCGGAGCAGAGCATTTCGGTGTAAGGGGATATGGGATAGAAACAGACAAAGAACTGTTTTTTTCTCTGATAAAAGAAGGAATACCGATTATCTGCAGTATGAACCCGGGAGATTTTACAGCAAAAGGTCATTTCGTAGTTCTGACAGGGATAAAAAATGGAAAGCTTTGCATAAATGACTGTATGAGTCAGGCGCGGAGCCGTAAATTATGGAAATGGGAGACTTTTGCGCCCCAGGTAAATCAGGCATGGGCATTTGAAAGGTGAGAAATATGGGAGGAAAAAAGTATGGATATGCACAAATGGTTTAAAGAGGCACAGTATGGAATGATGGTTCACTGGGGGCTTTATTCCCTTCTTGCAGGCGAGTGGCGCGGGAAAAGGAGCGGCAGCTATGCGGAATGGATTCAGACCCGCCTTCGGATTCCGAATGCAGATTATGAAAGGCTGGCATCTGCGTTTCAGCCAGTTTACTTTAATGCAGAGGAGTGGGTACGGTTTGCAAAGGATTGCGGGATGAAATATTTTGTGGTGACAAGTAAACACCATGAGGGTTTTGCCATGTATCATTCAAAGGTGGATAAATTCAATGTAGTGGATGCCACGCCTTTCGGGAGAGATGTAATAGGTGAAATTGCCGAGGCATGCTATAAACATGGAATGAAGCTTGGCCTTTACTATTCGCAGGATCTGGACTGGCATGAACCAAATGGCGGAGGATATCGCTCCGGACATATTCCCTGTGCCGGAAGCGCATGGTGCAATGACTGGGACTTTCCGGAAAATGACAAAAAAGATTTTGATATCTGTTTCCGGAATAAAATCTACCCACAGGTAGAGGAAATCTTAAGAAATTATGGAGAACTTTGCCTGATCTGGTTTGATGTTCCAATGACTCTGGAAGAAAAACACAGCCGCCAGATTTTTGAACTGGTGAAAAAATATCAGCCTGACTGCCTGATCAATTCCAGACTGGGGAACGGGGCATATGATTATGTATCTCTTGGAGATAATGAAATTCCGAAAGAAATGCCGGAAAATACGGAATTTAATCCGGATTTAATGAATGCAATTGACGGATTTAAGCCATCTCCCTACGGGTTGTATGAGACCGCGGCAACCATGAATGACAGTTGGGGTTACTGTGCATGGGATCAGAACTGGAAAAGTGCGGAAGAAATTGCTGCGATCAAGAAAAAATTAAACGGGATGGGTATTAATTATCTTTTAAATGTGGGACCGGACGGACTGGGAAGAATCCCCGGCGCAAGCCAGGATATTTTAAGAGCAGTGGCAAAAACGCTGTAACCCGAAGGGAAGAGCGATAAATACCGGAAAAAAATACAAATTATAGGAAGCTATCAATGAAAATTATAATTTCACCAGCGAAAAAAATGAAAATAGATACAGATACACTGGAAGTCAGAGGACTTCCGGTGTATTTACATGAAGGAGAATATCTGAGGGATTATCTTCGAAGCCTCAGCTATGAGGAACTGAAATCCCTTTGGAAATGCAGTGACCAGATTGCAAAACAGAATTACGAGAGGCTTTTGCAAATGGATTTCAGGAAAAATCTCACCCCCGCCCTTCTTGCCTATGAAGGAATTCAGTATCAGTATATGGCGCCTGCTGTATTGGAGGACGACCAATGGGAATATGTTCAGGAGCGGGTCTGTATTCTTTCCGGAATGTACGGCGTGGTGCACCCTCTTGACGGCATCACTCCATACAGACTGGAAATGCAGGCGAAGCTAAGGCTCCCGGAGGCAAAAAACCTATACGATTACTGGGGGCGAAAAATTTATGAGGAAGTGGCAAAGGACACGGATGTGATCGTTAATCTTGCATCAAGGGAATACAGCAAATGTATTGAAAAAGAGCTTGACGGAAGCATCAGATATATCACCTGTGTTTTTGGAGAACGTAAGGGAGAAAAAGTAATCGAAAAGGGCGTCCATGTCAAAATGGCAAGGGGCGAGATGGTTCGGTTTATGGCAGAAAAAAATAGCAAAGACCCGGAAGAAATAAAGAATTTTTCCGGCCTTGGATATCAGTATTCAGAGGAAGACTCTGCAGCGGACAGATTTGTATTTATAAAATAACTGTCTGTTTCAGACAGGTTATGCCTCACCGGAAAAGGAGTTTATGGATTATGACAAAACAACAATTGTATGACACATTAAAAGAAAGATTTCAGAGTGTTTTGAAGGAATACGGAGCAGAAAACGATACGCTTTGTGTTTCCTGCAGGGCTCTGACTCCGAAGGAAGCCATTGGAAAAACGCAGCGGAAGGATTTTCCCATTCTGACCGGAAAAGATGTTATGATCCAGGCGGAATATAAGGGAGCCAAAGGACAGGCGTTTACAGATGCACCGTCAGCCTTTGACGGAACGCTCCAGGAGATCCTGGAGATGGATCTTTCGAAAAATCCCCATGAAAGAAGCATTTTTATTGCAGCTTTAAACGCTGTGATGTCTTATCTGGGGCTGTGTCGGGGAACTGTTCACTGTAAGGGGGCGGAGCCGGAGGAGTGTGCCCGTCATATGCGAAAATATCTGGAAGAAAATGCAGCAGGGGTAAAACGTATTGCGCTTATCGGATATCAGCCTGCGCTTCTGGAAATGCTGGCAAACAGTCCGTATGAAATCCGGGTACTTGATCTGAATCCTGAAAATATCGGACAGCTTCACTATGGAATTCCGGTGGAAGACGGGGAAAAAGTAAAACAGGAAATCTGTACTTCCTACGCAGATTTGATTCTCTGTACGGGAAGCACCCTGTGCAACGGTTCCATTGTAGATTATCTGGACATCAGGCCGCCGGTTTGGTTCTACGGAACAAGCGCGGCAGGAGCAGCGCCTCTTTTGGGGCTGAAACGCGTATGTTTTTGTGAATAAAGTGAAAGAAGAGGCGAGGTAAAATCCTGATACAGGTGTAGCACGGACAAATATGGTAGTAGTTATATTCTGAAACGTTTCCTGTATTCGCTGGGTGTCATTTGAAACCGTTCCTGAAATGCCCGATGAAAGGTTCTCAGGCTGTCAAATCCACTTTCCATACAGAGATCAAGAATACGGTCATTTGTGGATTCCAGACAATAGACGGCATAATTGATCCTGGTATCGTTGAGGTACCGGCTGAAATTTCTGTGGAAGACTTTTGAAAATAAACGGGATAACACATATTTGCTTACCCCCAGATCCGCAGCTGTTGGAGCCGATGCCATTTTGGGCATAGTCAAGACATAAAACCGTATGATCGGATGCTTCTAATTCGTAATTATGAGCAGCTCTTTCCAATTCCTCCTGTGTGTAAGAGTCATGCCGGTTTACTCCCCGGAATTTAATCTTCTGACCGTTAAAGAAGAGTACTTTATCAACAATCTCAATGGTGCGAAAACCTACATGATCCACGATGGTTTCATATTCTGTCTCTAAGATAAGGGTATACAAATAGGGATTTTCTGTATTCCAGAGAACCGGACACGCTACCTCAAGCGGGAGAGTGCCATCTTTTTCAAGAATTCCAAAGGCAGCTACAGCGCCGTTTTTATCTTCCAGGGTAACCTTTGTAAGGATCCCTTCGGTAAAAGAGACATCCAGATCAATTCTGGCAAAGGTGTTTTCAACAGAGGTGGTAATGCGGTAGTCCCGGATGACCTTTGCCGGTCTTTTTAAAAGATATACATCTCTGAAAATACCGCTCATACGGAATTTGTCCTAATCTTCCAGATAAGAACCGTCACACCACTTCATAACAAGGACAGCAATGGTATTTTTTCCCTCTTTAATAAGCGCAGTAATATCAAATTCGCTTGTAGCATGTGAAACCTGGCTATAGCCGACGTAGCTTCCGTTCAGCCAAAGATAGAAGTAGCTATCCACACCTTCAAAATTCAAAAACGCCTTGCTCGCCATTTCGTCCTTATGATAATCAAAATCATATACATAGGCGCCGCACGGAACGTCCTGAGGTACATAGGGAGGGTCAAAGGGAAATGGATATTTGATGTTGGTGTACTGATGGGCATTATATCCTTCGTTCTGCCACACACCGGGAACGGTTACCTCTGCAAAGGAGGATACATCAAATCCTGTTAGAATGCCATAAAGAGCTGGTGGGAAAATAACTTCAAGTTTGGAAAGCGTGAAATCTCAGTATTTGTTTTCCTAAAAAAATGATATACAAAAAATCCTGATAAGATATAATACTGCTATGAAGTGTTCATAAAGAAACGGACGGGTAAAATGAGAACGTCAGGGATGGCATTCTCATGGATAAGAGTAAAAATGAGTATTGTAAAAACTGACTGCTGGAGGCTCCCCGGTTTATCTGGGGAGTATTTCTTTTATTTTTGTCAAGAAGTATAAAAAACCACCGGACACAGATGTCTGATTATGAAAAACACGGCATTTCTCGCTTTGTGTCGTGTTATGTCAGCCATATTTGTGGTAGGATAAGGGCGAAAGGAGGGAAGCAAATGGATGCAAAGAAGATTGGAGTGTTTTTACGAGAGCTCCGTAAAGAAAAAGGACTGACGCAGGAACAGCTTGCAGAGATCCTTCATGTATCGGGGAGAACCGTTTCACGATGGGAAACGGGCACCAATATGCCGGATTTGAGCATCCTGATCCAGATTGCGGAATTTTATGAGATAGAGGTAAAAGAAATCCTGGATGGAGAAAGGAAAGGCGAGATTATGGACAAAGAATTAAAGGAAACGTTATCAAAGGTAGCAGATTACAATTCTCTGGAAAAAGAAAAAGTTTTAAAAATTGGAAATACTGCATTTGGTTTTACGTTTGCAGTCTGCGCGGCGATGATTGTTGTACAACTGCTTATAACAGGTAATCTGTCACTTGTTGCAGGAGAAACTGCGATTTTGCTGGCGGGGGGTGTCTTTTATCTGGGAGTGATGATTTATCATGGACTTTGGGAAAAAGGCTCAAAATTAAAAAATACTCCATTTACCCATGGGATGATCAGTATCATTTGTGCAGGTGTTTTTTCAGCACTTCTGGCTGCTGTCTATTTGAAACTGGGAGCGTCCGTGGCAAAAACAGCTCAGGTTGTTGCGGTGTTTTTTGCAGGAATTTCAGTGATTGGATTTTTGGTATTAAGAATCCTGGCCTGTCTCAGTAAAAATAGAAAAAATAAAATCACAGAGCATGTCGAACCAAAGGAACATGTGAATCAACCTGTAAACATATTTATTGCAGATGGCAATATGCAGGCGGAAATGATCCTGAACACATTGAAGGAAAACGGGATTATGGCATATACAC
>DXXQ01000033.1 GCA_019416265.1 Clostridiales bacterium
CCTGAGTTCTTCCTCTGTTCGTGCCCTCTGCAAAAGTTCCTCCAGCATATCTGAAACTCCCATGTAAATTCCTCCATTCTCCTTCATCTCTGCCACTTCCCAAATCTGTTTCCCAAAACACAGCCGAATTCTTTTTCAGCCTTCCGAATTTCTTTCCATCCCAGGTTTTTTGTGATATTTTCCTGATAAACAAAGAAAAAACCGCTGGAACCCTTGGTCTCCAGCGGCCTGTACGTGCGTTAGAAGATTCGAACTCCCGACCTTTTGGTCCGTAGCCAAACGCTCTATCCAGCTGAGCTAAACGCACATTTCATTTTGTGAAGTTCTTTGTGTCCCTCACAACAATACGTATAATACACGAAAGCGTTCCTTTTGTCAACACCTTTTTTAAATTTTTTTTATTTTTTTTATTGTTCCGCACAAATCTGATTTTTAGAGCAATTTCATCTTGTAAAAAAAGCTTCCCCGGCACAGGTTTTTACGCCTTTGCCGGGGATATCTCTTTCAAGGAATTTATGCTTATGCTTCCAGAAGGAATGCTTTATATCCTTTTTTCGCTTCATATATGTCAGCCTTGCTGGTTACTTCCCACGGAGCATGCATGCTAAGCACTGCCACACCACTGTCGATAACCTCCATGCCGTAAAGAGCAGCCATAAATGCGATCGTTCCGCCGCCGCCTACGTCTACCTTTCCAAGCTCTGCTGTCTGGAAAGCAACGTTGTGAGTATCAAAGATATTGCGAACTCTTGCAACGTATTCTGCGTTTGCATCGTTAGAGCCGGATTTACCTCTTGCTCCTGTAAATTTGTTAAGAACAATACCACGGCCAAAGTATGCGGAATTCTTTTTCTCAAAAGCATCTCCATAGGTTGGGTCATATGCAGCGCTTACGTCGGAAGACAGCATACTGGAGCCCTTCAGAGCTCTTCTGAGTGTCAGGTCAGAGTACTGTCCCATTGCCTCAAGAAGCTCTGCTACTGTGTTTTCAAAGAAGAGAGACTGCATACCTGTTGCGCCTACGCTTCCGATCTCCTCTTTATCTACAAGGAGGCAGCAGCTTGTACGCTTCGGAGCTTCCATTTCAAGCATTGCCAGGAAGGAAGTATATGCACATACTCTGTCGTCCTGTCCGTATCCGGCGATCATGCTTCTGTCAAGTCCGCATTCTCTTGATTTGCCTGCAGGAACAATTTCAATCTCTGCAGAAAGGAAATCTTCTTCTTCCATATCATATTTCTCTTTCAGAAGTTTAAGAATATTCTCTTTCACTGCTTCTTTCTTCTTATCATCCGGTAAATCAGTCAGAGGTCTGCTTCCGATCAGGATGTCAAGGTTCTCGCCTTCAATTACCTCTGCTGCTGTTTTCTGCATCTGTTTGCCGGAAAGGTGAACAAGGAGGTCTGTGATGTATACGATAGGATCTTCATCGCTCTCGCCAATATTTACGTTTACTACGCTTCCGTCCTTCTTGGCAACTACACCGTGCATTGCAAGAGGAGTCGCAACCCACTGATATTTCTTAATACCGCCATAGTAATGTGTATCAAGGTAAGCAAAATCTGTATCTTCATACAGAGGATTCTGTTTGATATCGATACGCGGAGAGTCGATATGTGCTCCAAGAATATTCATTCCCTTCTCCAGCGGCTCTTCACCAATATGGAAAAGTGCGATAATTTTATTCATCTCAGCAATATATACTTTATCTCCTTTTTTAACGGCTTCCCCTTTCGCCAGTTTCTCTTCTAAAGAAACATAGCCTGCAGCTTCAGCCTCTTTGATGATCTGAGTTACACATTCTCTCTCTGTTTTACCTAAATCAAGGAAATTGCGGTATGCTTTTACAACCGCTTCCATTTCATTTAATTCAGCTTCTGAATAAGTAAGCCATGCGTTTTTGCGTTCCATTTTATAAATTCCCCTTTCAATAGTCTTTATTAGCATCCTACCGTCAAACCGGCTTTTTGTCAACTGATTTATCCGGTAAAAATGTGCCTCACAGATCAGACCTTACTGTTCGCTCCGTTCAGACAGCGGGTTCTGTGAACAGCGGCAATCCGGCTTCTCCATTCTTCCGGACACAAAACCACCGCATATAAGGCGTTCTTGCCATGTATGCGGTGGTTACTGTTCATTTTACACTTTTTAGGGAAAGGAAAGTTTATCTTAAAACGTCTTCTCTCGTTTAAGATGTAATTATCATAACCTATAAATGTGAGAGAATTTTGTCCGATTTCTAATAACTTTATAAACTTTCTAAAAAACCTATAATTTCCCATCTGGCAGGAATGATTTTTCGTCTTTTCCAAAGACTTCACACATCATTTTCACACCAAGTTTAAATCCATCTGAAAAGCTTTCCTGTAATTCCAGTTCCATCTGATCCAATTGACTGTCCATAATTTTGCCCAAAGCTTCCGCCTGTTCTGCGGAAAGCTGTGCTTTTAGTTTCTGATACCCCTGAAACAAGGCTTCCTTATCTTCCCTGTACTTTTCCATAAATTTGTCAAAACGCTTGTCCATATGCATTTCATATAATGCTCCGATTACTTTCTCCATCTTTCCCCCTGATCTTTGTATCATTTATATGTGTTACATAAAAATATTATAATTTTGTGGTATATCAATGTCAATGCCTGGTAATTATACTTTATATTACAGGAGGGTTCTATATGAAAGAATTTGTTATTCATTGCAAGGATTCCGTTCGTAAAGAAGAGAAGTCTACTGTTATGTCTCTTCGC
Source organism: Clostridiales bacterium (assembly GCA_019416265.1). Classification (GTDB taxonomy): domain Bacteria; phylum Bacillota; class Clostridia; order Lachnospirales; family Lachnospiraceae; genus Blautia_A. The sequence goes on from DXXQ01000033.1 coordinate 2,748, forward strand.
ATTGATCTGGAGCTTCAGGCAAAATACGATGATCTGTCTGCCAAAAGCGGATATTCCCGAAATCAGCTTATGTGCATGGCTCTTCAATATGCAATAGATAATCTGAAATTTATTGAAAAAGAAGAGGAAGATTCTGCCCTGTAATATAACGTATCTTTCCTATATTCTATTCATCTTTAACCGGATTTATGTCTTAAAGTACAAAAAGGAGAAACGCCTCTGTCCTTGCGTTTCTCCTTTTTGTACTTTTTTTACAGTGAAGCTTCTTCCCTGAGGAAGCTCAAGAATCTTTCAACACCGCCGCCGAGAACCTGAACCTGTGCAGGGCGTTCTCCGGAAACTTCTGATACGTCAAAGAAATCTCCTGTTTTTGTTTTTTCTGTCAGCATAAAGCTGTCGCTTCCGAAAATTCCTTTTTCAATTCCTACATATTCATCGCCCCAGAATGCACAATCTTCTGCCCGAATTCCATATTTTTCGGAAAGAAGAGCCAGAATCGTATCCACATTATCAGATTTACTGGACACACCGACTTCCAGATATTTCGCATCACAGGTAGGCGCTGTTTCAATGCCGTATTTTCTTCCTGTCTCCAGAGAAAGGTCGATCAGACTCTGAAGACCGCCTGTAATCCCATGCTCCTTTAACAATTCCTTCAGAGCATCCAGCTCGCTTTCCTGCATAAAAAGATTCTCTCCCCGATGCTGGTCAACCATCAGATCAAGCTTACAGTAATTCGGTCTGGAATATACAATGTCTGTTTGGAAATCATATTTTTCCAGAAGCTCCATGTGAATATCCGCACAGATTCTGTGGATATCCAGAAGCTTCTTCTTTTCCGGAATCCTATGCCGGAACACATATGCCTTCCCTTCCTGATCAAAAGCATAATTATAGGCACCTCTGCCAAGCCCCAGATAAAGATTGGAAAGCTCCTGGGGAGTGAACAGAGTTTCCAGTTCCCCATGAGCAATATTTTCTATGGTTGTGCCACTTACGATCACAAGCCTGATCCCCTTCTGAAGAAGAGGCTTCATCGCCTTTACCGCCTCATCTGCCGGCGCTTTTCTGGAAAGAACCGCAGTTCCGTCCCAGTCAAAAAAAATCGCTTTATATTTTTTCAATGTGTACTCCTCCCTGTCCCTGGATCTTCACTTCGTTATCATTCACCCGGAAAGTCACTGCCTCTCCTTTACAGAGCGTAAAGACAGCCTCTCCTTTTTGAATCTTCACTTCAAGAATCTGTTCCTTCACACGCAGGCGGAAGGAATATCCCGTCCAGCTTTCCGGAAGATAGGGTTTGAAATGAAGCATCCCGTCTTTCAGATAGAGACCTGCAAAGCCGTTGACAATGGCCTGCCAGGTTCCCGCCATATTCGCCGCGTGAATGCCTGCGTAGAAATTGTTATGATAATCGTCAAGATCCATTCTCGCAGACTGGGAAAAGTAGCGGTACGCCTCCTCATAATAGCCAATCTTGCAGGCAACAATTCCGAAAATACAGGTAGAGAGAGACGAATGGTGAAGGGTTACCTCCTGATAAAAATCATAATTTCTTTTCAGCTCATCCTCTGTAAACAGATGACAGTGATTGTACATACCAAGAATCGCATCTGCCTGTTTGGACATACGATGGCGCATAATAAATAACGGATGATAATTTTCATAAAGCCATGCACGCTTTTCCGGAGGAATGCGGTTTTCATCCCAGGGCTTGCGCATCATAAAGCCGTCGTCCATTGGATAAATCTGTCTTTTTTCATCGTAAGGGAAATACATATTCTCGATGATCTGATTCCAGAGTTCTGTCTCCTCCAGATGAAAATCCAGCTTTTTCATAAGCTCTTCCAGACATTCCGGCGCATTGTTTTTCAGATATTCTACTGCACCGGCAGCATCGCGGAGATGCTCTCTGGCCATAAGGTTTGTATAGAAATTATTGTCTACAAGAACGTTATATTCATCCGGCCCCGTGACAGAACAGATACAGTATTTTCCGTCTCTGCACTGGGCGAAGCTTCCCACATCTGCCCAGATTCTGGCTGTATCGATGAGAATTTCCGCCCCCATTTCCTTAAAGAATTCCACATCTCCCGTCACCTTCAGATAAAGAGAAAGTGCATAGGCAATGTCTGCATTAATGTGATACTGAGCTGTTCCCAACGGGTAATAGGTAGACGCCTCTTCTCCGTTTATGGTTCTCCACGGGAAAAGAGCTCCTTTGTCGTGACCGAGAACCTTCGCACGGGCTCTTGCCTTATCCAGCGTATGGAAACGGTATTCCAGAAGGCGCTTTGCAGTTTCCGGCTCTGTATAGATCAGAAGAGGCATTACATACATTTCCGTATCCCAGAAATAGTGGCCCTCATAGCCCTCTCCGGAAAGACCTTTTGCACCCATTCCTGTTTTTCCGTCACGGCCTGCAGACTGCATAATGTGGAAAAGATTAAAGCGGATTCCCTGCTGCAGCTCATCCTGGCCTTCCAGAATCACATCTGCATTTTCCCAGTAATTGTGCATATATGTTTTCTGGAATTCTTCAAGGGAAGCAAATCCCTCTGCTGCCGTATCCGCAAGAAGCTTTCTGGTAAAGGCTTCCAGTTCTTCCTTTTTCATGTCAAGATCAGAGGTATAGCAGATTATCTTATCCAGAACTGCTGCCTCCCCCTTTTTTACCTCAACCGTCATGCGAAGCTCTGCATCCAGCTCCCCGATCCTATGGGAAATACTTTCCTGTGAGCCTCCCTTTAACCTGTGAATACTTCCGCAGGCAGCCGTAAGTCTACTTGTCTCCGTTGTTCCTTCGTAATATAAAAGCCCATCCTCTCCATAAAGTCTGTGAGGTGTCAGCTTTCTTCCAAACGGGCCGTAATCCACGATCGGATTTGTTTTTCTTGTGTGGTTTTCCACATTTCCCTCAAGTCTGGACACAAAGGTAAGCCTTCCGTCAAAATTCACAGGAACTGCTTCATACTGAATCGCCATGATATTTTTGTACTTCATGGAAACAAGACGTTTGATGGAAATCTGAACCTTCCGTCCCCTGGGTGACGTCCAGAGAAGGCGGCGGATGACCATGCCGTCCTTCATGTGAAGAACTCTGGTGTAATCCTCCACTGTTCCCTCTCTCATATCAAACTCTTCCTCCTCCAGAAACAGCTTTGTTTCTTTCAGATTCGGCAGATTCAGAAGAGACTGGCTCAGAAGGGGCGAACCGAAATTTGCCTCTCCGTAACGGATCTCCTCACTTTCATAAAATCCATTGATAAAGTTCCCTTCCAGTCCTGTGTCAATATCAAAGGGATAGGCCTCCTCAAAGGTTCCCCTGGTTCCGATATACCCGTTGGAAAGGGCAAATGTGGTTTCATTTCTATAATTCAGAAAAACATCAAACGCCGTTTCTGTGATCGTCCACGGTTCTACCGGATAAATCGGTTTTTTATTCAGATTCATGGTGTTTCCTCCTTTGCTGACTGAAAAAATATTTCTTCTTCCTTCACAAAGGACATCAGGAAATCGTAAGCCGACGGTTCCAGCGCCCGTTCATATGCCTTTAATGCCCGAAGCTTCAGATTTGCCTCCCCCTGAGAAAAAAGCATTTCCTCCGGTACAGACACATGAATGGCATCCGCCCACTTTCTTCCTGTTGCCTTTTCAAACTCCGGCGGACAGGTAAACTGTGCTCCCTCCCTTTCCGGCCAGATTTCATCTCCTGCATTGGAATGTATCACGCCGGTAAAAAGATCCGGATCATATCCTGTCTCTTCCTTTAGTTCCTTCAGAATTTCGCATACAAAGAAATACAGTGCGCTGTGATCCCCGTGAAGGTCGCTGGGATCTGTGGTCACAATACATTCACACTGTTTCTCTTTTATAACAGATTTGATATCTTCCTTTAAATCCCTGCGGCAATAGCTTCCATGGGAACCGGAAACCAGTTTACGGTATTCCTCCTTGTCCTCCAGCCCGTAAGTCTCTTCGGAGCAAAAGGACGGCCAGATCTTTGACTCATCCTCTTCCTCATAAAGACGGGTGAGAAAACTTTCTTCTGCAGGCATTCCGGTGTCTGCATATCCCAGAATGTGGAAGTGTTCCCGGGAAAGGCCAAGAATTTCCAGTCCCTTCACAGACTCCCGGAGACGTTCCCTTCCTGCTGAAAAGTCTCTGCAGCCATAATCTCCGTTTGTAACCATGACTACCTCGACTTCTGCCTTCCTCTTTACTGCACTGCGAATCACTCCTGCCGCCATCAGGACTTCATCGTCCTGATGGGGCACAAGAACCATTATACTTTCATATTTTTCAAACATACGCCATTGCCTCCATCATCCCTTTACTGCACCGGCAGCTACACCGGCAATGATATATTTCTGCATGAATACATAGAAAATCATAAGGGGAGCCACGCCCAGCATCAGCATTGGGAAAAGAGCCGTCCAGTCTGTTGCAAACTGGCCGATATTCCTGGTAACCTCCTGAAGGATAACATCGTTTTCCCTGCTCTGTAAGAACAGGAGAGGAGTCATAAATTCATTCCATACATTCAATGTTACGATGATCACAACCGTAGAGATTACCGGCTTCAAAAGGGGCAGTACAATGCTGAAAAATCTCCGAATAACAGAACAGCCGTCAATGGCCGCCGCCTCCTCCAGTTCCTTGGGAATCGTTGATTCAATAAATTCCTTAAACAGAAATACGGCCTGAGGCGTATTGATCGCCACATCCACCAGGATAACTGCAAACAGGGTATTCATCAGATGAAGATTTTTCACGATCTTATATAAGCTGACAATATTCATCTGGAAGGGAACTACAAGACCTGCCAGAAACAGAAGGAACATACGGTTTCCAAGCTTCGTCTTTGTTCTTGCCAGGGCATAGCCTGCCATGGAGCCGAAAATAACGATCAAAAATACCGCGCACGCCGTAATAAACAGCGTATTGGCAAAGGCTCTGGGGAACTCCATGTTTACCCATGCTTCCACATAATTTTTAAACTGAAATACCTTGGGAATACCCAGCGGACTTGCTGTTGCTTCCTGAGGTGATTTCAATGTGGTTACGATCAGATAATAAATCGGAATGAACCAGATCACCGCAAGAATGATCATAATAATTTCTGTGACTGCTAATCTTCTCTTTTCTTTTCTCATTGTATCGCCTCACTCCATTTTCCCATCAGTTTCGTTACCACAGCGCTGATGACAAGGACAATCGCAAAGAAACATACGCCAAAGGCGGCTCCTGTGCTGTAAAATCCATCGGAGATACCCTTCTTCATCATAACTGTCATAACTGTCTGTGTTGCATTTCCCGGGCCTCCGCTTGTCATGGAATAAATAATATCGAAAACCTTCATTCCGCCGATCAGACCGGTAACTACGATGATCTTTACAGACGGGCACATGAGAGGCAGAGTTACATAGAAGAATTTCTTCAGCCCCGTTGCTCCGTCAATATCTGCCGCCTCGTAAAGATCCGGTGAAATACTCTGCAGATTTGCCAGATAGATAACCATTGCCCATCCTGTCCACTGCCATACCTGAGTAAAAATTACGGAGTACAAAGCGTTGTCTGCCGTGAAAAAGTTAATCGTATCAAATCCCAGACTGTGAACCAGATTGTTGATCAGTCCAAAGTCGGAAGAAGACATAATAAAGCTCCAGAGATAACCGATGATCAGTGAACTGAATACAGCCGGGAAGAAAAATACGGCTCTGAGAAGGTTTCTGGACTTTAACTTCTTATTCAGGACTACCGCCAGAGGCAGTGCCAGAATTGTCTGAAAGGATGTCAGCAGCAGCGCGTAGATTACAGAGTTTTTGATGGCTTTGATCATCAGCGGCGTCTGAAATACTTTCAGGTAATTCTTCAATCCTACGAAACTCAGATTAACCGGATTCATATCTGTGTAATCGGTAAAGCTGTAAAAAATCGTATATAAAAACGGAAGAATACTGAAGAGCAGATAAATCACCAGAGCCGGCATAATAAATATCAGAAAATATTTTCCCAGCGAATTTACATCAAATTTTTTCTTTTTTGTCATGTTTATGCTCCCTTTTTTCCAAAAAATCCCTGATTTTGGGCGTAAAAATGCCTTAAGTGCCGTGCTGACACTTAAGGCACCCTGTGTCCTTTATTTTATTTCTCCAGAAGCTCAGCTACTGCTGTATCCACATTCTGAAGGGTTGTGCTTAAATCCTGTTCTTCCAGGAGATAGGACTGCATCTCTGTTCCGTAGGTTTCATGTGCCGGCGCTGCTGTTCCCCACTCGTTCCATGGGCAGTATACGTTTCCGGCCTCCAGCGCTTTGGATGCACCTGCATAAACCTCCGGAAGTTCGAAGGATGCGCCTTCCAGATAAGAAGAACCGCCCTGGTTATTTTCCCATAATGCAGCCTGTCCTTCCACTGTGGAGAGAGCCTCTACGACCTTCATGGCAGCCTCTTTGTTTTTGGAATTTGCATTTACAGCAAATCCGCAGCCAGGTCCGCCGATCAGCCATCCGTCGCTTGCTTCTGTTCCGTAGAACGGCATCATATCAATAACAAGATCCGGATTTTTGCTCTGAATTGTCTCAAGATCCCATGGACCGGAGCAGAACATTGCTGCCTGTCCTGTTGCAAACTGTTCCAGAGCCTGGTCATGGTCGATTCCTGTCATATCAGTGGTATATACGCCCTCTTTGATCATCTCAGACCATTTTTCCAGATAAGTATTCCATGTTCCGTCCAGAGTCGCCTCTCCGTTTCTGTATTTCTCACCGAATGCTTTTCCTTCTTCTGTGGAAAGATATTCTGCTGTGACAAATGCCATGGAATTTTTCAGCATCGGCTCCCAGGATTTCAGACCTGCTGCAAGAGGAATGATATCTTTTTCCTGGAATTTTTTGCAAACCTCAATGTATTCGTCGAAAGTTGCAGGAAGCTCGATTTCATTTTCCTCAAACATGGTTTTATTGTAGTAGATTCCCTCAAACCAACTGATACCCGGCAGAGCGTAAACACTTCCGTCATAGGAATATACGCTGGTTCCTGCATCTGAGTATTTTCCTCCCAGATCATCCAGTTTTTCAAGATAGCCGAGACGGGCGTGCTTCAGTGCGGATCCCGGAGATTCGCAGATGATGTCCGGCCCCTCCTCTGCGGAAAGCTGAGTGTCCACAATTGTGTCGTAATTGGAGTTATCAATGAACTGATACTCAATTTCCACATCCGGAACATTTTCAGCCAGATAATCAAGAAGCGCCTGTACCGTATCCTCACTGTTCCAATATGTCATACGGATTTTAGTTTTTTCTCCCTCACCTGCAAAAACAGTTGTGGTTCCTGCCAGAAGCCCTGCAGTCATGGATGCGCATAAGAGTGCGCCTACCAGTTTCTTTCTCATTTTTTTCGTCCTCCTTGTTTGACTTTGTGATTTTATTATAGATTTCCGGAGCGTGAAAAAAAATAATACTTTTTTTAGAAAACTGACATTATTTTTAGGATACGAACAGTAAAACAGATTCGCCCGTCCTCAAGAACCCGTGCCGTTACGCCGCAGTCTGAATCATAATACATACTGATTCTTTCCCTGATATTGAAAATCCCGTATCCTTTTCCCGGCTCGCTTAAAATTCTCTGAAGCTCCTCATCCTTCAGACGGGGGCCATTGTTATACACATTAAAAATCAGATACTCGCCTTCCGGATAGTATTCCAGGGTAATCTTTCCCCGCTCACCCTCCTCGCAGAAATCCACCCCGTGGCAGATTGCATTCTCCACAATCGGCTGGAGAAGAAAATTCGGCATATTCCGTTCCAGCTCTTCCTCCAGAATCCTGTATTCAATCTCAAAGCTTCCCTCATGCATCCGGCTCTGGATTTCCAGATAGGCTTTTACGTTTTCCAGTTCATTCTGCACAATGGTGATCTGTTTCCCCTCATTCAGTGTGGTTCTGTAAAACTTCGCCAGCAGTCCGGTAATATCTGCGATATTGTCCTGTTCCGCCCGAATGGCCTTCCATTTGATACTGGAAAGACAGTTATAAAGAAAGTGGGGATTGATCATGGCCTGGAGAGCCTTCAGCTCTGTAGCCCTTTTTTCCAGACCAAGGCGATACATCTCTTTCATCATCTCGTTGATTTTTCTGCTCATCGTCTCAAAGCTTTTTGCCACAACGCCGATCTCATCGGTATATCCCTTCTCCGTAACAATCTGAAAATCCCCCTGTGCAACCTGCTCCGCACAGTTTTTCAGTTTCAAAATACGGGTACTTAAGATTTTTGATATGATGCTGATCAGAAAAGTCACCACCAGAAGACAGCATCCTGTAACAAGAAGTGTGGTATTGAGAATTTTGTTCATATCTCCCGCGATTTCTTTTTTGTCCACATAGTAAAACAGTCTCCATCCATTATCGAAGGGCTCTGCTGCCTGGAGAAGATAACTGTCTGTTTCGTACATCCCGACTTTTGAAAAAGCTTCCATATCCGCCTGAACCTGTCTGTCCAGCTTCCTGTCCTCAAGGGGGCGGTATGCCAGCTTCTGTCCTTTTTCATCCAGAAGGAGCATTCCGTTTTTCAGATATTCGGACTGGTACACCGGATCTACAAAACGGTCCGAAAATACCTGCAGCTTCATAACGCCAATGGGACGGGAGGACGTAGCCCCGTCCAGGATTGTCCTAGTGACAAAAATCCGGTCATCCTCATAATTCCAGCGCGCCTTGAAGTTTTCCTGATGGTACTGATACCAGTCCTCTTTTCTGCACTGGGTATCCGGCTTGAGAAAGCTCCCCAGCTCGCTTTTGATGTGAGGGGTATAGATTTCGATTCCCTTAATATTTCGATCACTGGTGATAAAATACCAATACGCCGGCTCCACAAGCTGATTCATTGTTCTGGCAAGGCTCGTACGGTCTTTGCTCCCTGTTTCCAGCTTTTCGCGAAAGGATACGTTATAGGAAAGGTACTTCAGATTATCTTCTTCTCTGGCAATATTAGACTGCAGATTATAGGCAATTGAAGAAACATTTCCGGAAATTGCGTCTCTGGTCTGCTTCAGAAGATTCTTCGTCGCAGTGCTATAGGAAAATACTCCTAAAACCCCAATGGGAAGAAGCACCAGAATAAGATAACTGATCACCAGCTTTTTTCGAATAGACGCTTTGCCATAATACCATTTCATAAATTTTTTCATCGATCCTGTTTTCCAACCTCCTTTATCAAATCATTTGTCCGTTCTGTTTCTCTTTATACTGCTTTGGCGTCACTCCGAAATAATTTTTAAAAGTACGGTTAAAATAAGACTGATTTTCGTATCCGCATTCTCTTGCAATCTGTACGATTTTCAGTTTTCCTTCTTCCAAAAGCATTCTGGCTTTCTCCATTCGGACCTCTGTAAGATATTTGATGAGTGTATTTCCTGTCTCTTTTTTGAATACATAGCTTACATAGGCAGGCGCGAGATTTACCTGTTCCGCAATGTCGTTCAGGCTGATATCCCGCATATATTCCTTTTCTACCAGGCTCTTGATGCGGTGTATGATTTCCGAATCATCGGTTTCTTTTTCCTCAATAAGCTGCAGCATATCATGGATGCTCTGCTGGAAAAGACGTACCATGTCCCTGGAATTTTTTGCGTAAAAAATAATATCCGACGATTTCAGGATCTTTTCCTTTGGCACATCCGGATTTTTGTCATATATGGCCTGAATAATTGTATAAAACGTATTCTGGACATAAATTTTGCTGATCATATTTTCGGAGATCAGGCGATCCACAAGCTGATCCGCAAATTTCTGGATCAATTCTGTCTGATTTGCCTCTACCGCCATCATCAGCTGCCTGCGTATAGTTTCCACATCTGTGGAATAACAGGACGCCGAATATCTATCCTCTGTCCAGACAATGTTCTCTCCAAAAGTGAACTACTCGGTAATTGAATTGCCGAGCATCTAGTTGCAAGGCTGTGCCTTGCAGTTCTAGTGGTGTGTCCATAACACCGCTACTGCTATCCTTACGGATTACACAGCTACTTTGATGATTTTCGGATCTGACAGTCCGGACACGGACAGCTTTTGTTTGTTTCCGGATACAGCAAAATATTTTCTTAAAATGTTATATGCTCCAACAGCATCTGCCTGAAAAATGACTGCGCCATCCTTATAAAGCCCCCGCATACAGCGGTTTGTTTTAACTGCACATCCCTTTGATACTTCTTTCGAAAAAGGCGAACACTGGCTGGTATACGATTCGGTCTGCTTTACAAATCTTATTCCATACAAGGACAGT
>DXXQ01000034.1 GCA_019416265.1 Clostridiales bacterium
GTATTTATACTTTAGCATCTCCCAAGTTCCAGGAGATGTCAGTATCAGGTTAAATTGTATCTGCCTTATCCTTCTTATTCCTTATCTGTTTTCTGCAACTTTTCTTCTTGCCTTAACTTCTGCAATAATGTTTGGAAGGGCAACTGCACAGATAAGCAGAACGCCGATGATCAGCAGGATAAGCTGAGGGTTCATATTAATCTGGCCAAGGCCGATTCGTAAGCAGACGATGATAAATGCGGAAATCACGCCGCCTGCCAGGTTTCCTTTTCCACCGGTAGAGGAAATGCCGCCGAATACTGCCATAGCGATTGCATCCATCTCAAATCCGTTTCCTGTAGTGGTATTTGCACCGTAGGAAGAAGAAACGATAAACAGTGCGCAAAGACCTGCCATAGTTCCCATCACCGTATAAATGATCATTCGGATCTTATTTACATGGATTCCTGAATAGTAGGCAGTCAGCCTGTTTGTTCCGATCGCATAAACACGGCGTCCGAAGGTGCTCTTTCCAAGGATCAGAGCAAAGATCACAGAAAGAATGATCACCAGGAAAAAGATGTAAGGAATCGGTCCTACCTTGCCCGCGATCGCACGAAAGCCATCCATATTTGTAACAGAAATGGAACCGCCGCTTCCAAGTACGATTTCTGCAATACCTCGGAAGATAATCTGTGTTGCCAGAGTTACAATCATTGGAGGCAGCTCGTCAAATCTTGTAAGAATGATACCATTTGCAAGACCGCAGACTGTTCCCACAAGAAGCGTAACAAGGATAACTGCCGGGAAAGGAAGTCCTGCATTACATGCCAGACAGCTCATTGTTGCGGAAAGACATACAATGGAACCTACAGAAATATCAATTTCCCCAAGCACCAGAATGTATGCCATCGGCAGCATCAAAAAGGCTTCTGCAAGATATTTCGGCATCTCACGAAATACGTTTTTTACATTGTAGACATCTGAAATGCTGACGCAGAAAATATTAACTGCGATGAAGAGAATGACAAGCATTCCTTCCCAGCTTATGATTGTTTTTTTCAAAGTATTTTCCGGGACTGCGGAAATACTTCTTCCGGATTTACCTGCCATGATTACATCTCCCTTCCTTTCAGAGCTTTTTTGTCCATGGTGCGCTGCATGATAACATTCACAACCACAACCACAAGGATGAGCACACCTTTGATGGTGTTCTGGTAGATGGCGTCAAAGCCGATGATCGGAAGCGCTTTCGCGATCGTCGCAAGAATCAGAGAACCAAATAAAGCTCCCACAACTGTACCGCGGCCGCCGCTCATGCTTACACCGCCGATTACGCAGGCTGCGATAACATCCATCTCTTTTGTCAGCTGCATGTTCGGCTGTGCGGACGCATAAATAGAAACTGAAAGCGCACCGCCAAGACCCCCAAGGAATCCCATAATCGTATAAACAAGCAGCTTAATATTTTTTACATTGATACCGGAAACCTCTGCAGCCTCAGCATTGCTTCCTACTGCATAAATCTTACGTCCGGTTCTTGTCCATTTCATAAAATAGAAGAATACAACATAGCAGATGATCGTCACCCAGATTACATTGTTGATTCCAAGAAAATCACCCAGGGCAAAGTTTTTGAAATCGCCCAGAGCATCCGCCCCTGCCCATTCCTTGTTTGCCACAATATAAGCCAGAGCACGGTAGATATACATAAATCCCATAGTCGCAATGATCGGCGGCACTTTTGCTCTGGAAATTACAAGACCGATGAGTAAGCCACAGCCGATTCCCATTGCCATTGCAATGATAAAGCATACAAGTGTGCTGCTGACATGTCCGTATTTCAGAAGCATACCCACTGTCATACCAGTAAAAGCAACGGTAGACATAATGGAAATATCAATTCCGCCTACCAGCATAACGCAAAGCATACCAAGAGACATGATCATTGTAACAGCGTTGTTTTTCAGCATTTCCGCCATAGACTGCGGAGTCAGGAATGACGGATTCTTGATTCCGACCACAATACACAGCAGAACCAAAATCACTGCCAGGAGCGCCTCACGGGAGGAAGTAATCTTTTTGATAATTGATTTCTTTTCCATTTATTTTGCCCCCTTTCCGGGTCCCTTTTCCATTGCAAGCTCCAGGATGCGTTCCTGCGTCGCTTCTTTACAGTCAAGTTCTCCGGTTTTTCTTCCATTGCACATAATGATGATACGGTCTGACATTCCCAGGATTTCAGGCATCTCGGAGGAAATCAGGATAATCGCATATCCCTTCTGCGCAAGATCTCCCATGATCGCATAAATCTCAGCCTTTGCGCCTACATCCACGCCCTTTGTCGGTTCATCCATAATGACAACCTTCATATCCTGGCTCAAAGCCTTGGCAACAACAACCTTCTGCTGGTTTCCGCCGGAAAGCGAGCTTGCAGGCTGGAAGATATCCACTGCCTTTGTATCGACTTCTTCCAGAAGCTTTTTCGCAAGCTCCCGTTCTGCCTTTTCATCATTAAATCCTTTTTTTGAATATTTACTGATGGTCGGAAGGGTTACGTTTCTTCCAAGCCCCCAGCTCATAATCAAACCTTCCTTCTGTCTGTCCTCCGGAAGGAGAATAATTCCTTTTTCCATGGCATCTGACGGCTGTTTGATGTAAACCTCCTTGCCTTCCAGATACACATGTCCTTCATCCGGGCGGGTAATTCCGCAGACAGCCTCCATAACCTCTGTACGGCCGGCGCCTACCAGTCCGGTAAGACCTACAATCTCTCCTGCATGTACCTTAAAAGAAATATTTTTAAAATAACCGGTTCTGGAAAGTCCCTCAATTTTCAGGATTTCTTTACCAGGCTTCACCTCCGGCTTCGGGAAAAGCTCTTTGATCTCACGTCCAACCATTGCCTTGATCAGATCCGCATTTGTAATCCCGTTTACATCATAGGTTCCGATATACTGAGAATCGCGGAATACAGTAACCCTGGAAGCCAGGCGGTACATATCCTCAAAACGGTGAGAAATAAAAATAATGGAAACGCCGCTTTCTTTTAATTTATCCACCAGAGCATAAAGTTTTTCCGATTCACTTCTTGTCAGCGCCGCGGTAGGCTCGTCCAGAATGATGATCCTTGCATTTGTGGACATTGCTTTGGCAATCTCCACCATCTGCTGCTGCGCCACACTTAATGTTCCCATTTCCGCAGACGCGTCAAAATCAGCATCAAGCTGGGAAAGAAGCTTATTCGCTTCCTCATTCATTGCCTTCCATAAAATCCTGCGTCCCTTGACAATTTCATGTCCCATAAAAATGTTTTCTGCAACTGACAGATGAGGGTAGGACGTCGGGTGCTGGTAAACAGCTGCAATTCCTGCTGCCTGGGCATCTTTCGGCCCCTTAAATTCTACTTTCTTCCCGTCCAGGAACATTTCCCCTTCTTCTGCTTTATGTACACCGGTGATAACCTTGATAAACGTGGATTTACCGGCGCCGTTCTCGCCCATCAGTGCATGAACTTCACCGGGCTTTAGCTGGAACTGTACATTGTTCAGCGCCTTCACACCCGGGAAAATCTTGGTAATACCTTTTAACTCAAGAATATATTCCGACACGGCTGTTCTCCTCTCTTTACGTAACTGCTCGTTCTCAAATAACTTGGTTATATTTTATCATCCATTGTTTTTTTTCGTAACGGGAAAATATTTGGAATCAGGGTAAAATATTTTCCATTCGTCTTTTTTACTCGTATCCGGCAGTTTTTTGTGGTAAAATACTGATAATTTATACAACGCCCTTATCTTTTTGAGGAGAAAATAAAATGAAATTACTAATTGTAGATGATGAGGAACTGACCCGCACAGGCGTAATTTCCTCCGTAGACTGGAAATCCATCGGTATTGACGAGATTTTTCAGGCAGATGACGGCATAAACGGCATAAAACTGGCGCGCCAAAAGAAGCCTGAGATTATTCTCTGCGATGTGCGCATGCCCCGTATGGACGGCATCACCATGCTGGAGAAGCTGGGAGAAATCCTGCCAGACTCCGTCCCTGTTTTTATGAGCGGATATTCAGACAAGGAATATCTAAAAGCTGCCATCCGCCTGAAAGCCGTCAATTATATTGAGAAACCCCTGAATTCCACTGAAATCCGGGATGCTGTCCTGGCAGCCTGCGAACTTTATACCCAGAGACAGTATTCCCATCAGGGAGCAAATCTCCAATCCAGAGATACCGCCTCCAGACTTGCCAAGGAGCTTACTCTGCCCTATGGCAGCAATCGTCATACCATCGACGAACTGTCTGCGGAGCTTCCCTTTTCTCTGCCTGCCGGAACCTGCTTCACCACCTTTGTCGTGCGCCTGGATCCGGCTTCTGAGTTCACTGCCCACACTTTCCGGGAATTTTCCCTGACTCTGGACAACTTCCTCAAGGGCTATCACATGCATCAGCTTTCTGTTGAAAAACGTTCCCTGCATTTCGTGTATTTCCTGTGCAGCCCTACGGTTCCTACAACCGGAGTTTTGAAAGACATCGGCGACTTTTTAGGCAGAGGCTTCTCCGCTTACGGAAAATATTTCATCACTGCAGGAGAGACTTTTACGGGAATTTCCAGAGCCTGCCAATCTTATACCTCAGCAGTCATCCTTCTCCAGAGCAGCTTTTTCTTTCCAGTGGGAACCTTCCTGATGCCGCAGTCCTCAGAGAATCCCTCTGCCCCGGCCTTCCTTCCTCAAAATCCGGAAAACGAGTTTCTTACTCATCTTACAGAGCGTGACCGGGATGCCTGCCAGAAGCAGCTTGATTCCCTGTTTGCCATCTTTGACAGAAATATGTCTCTTTTGCAGAATCAGGTGAAGGATCTTTATTACAAAATGTTCTTATCCATTGAAGATGCGCGGCGACAGCAGGCAGTAATCCCTTCCTTTTCAGGGGAGGACTGCGCCATTGCGGACGCCATGGAAAGCTGTTTTTCCTTTGCAGAGCTGCACAAACGTC
Organism: Clostridiales bacterium; assembly: GCA_019416265.1. Classification (GTDB taxonomy): domain Bacteria; phylum Bacillota; class Clostridia; order Lachnospirales; family Lachnospiraceae; genus Blautia_A. The sequence continues at coordinate 4,977 of DXXQ01000034.1, forward strand.
TTCAGGAAAAAACCGACGCCTTTTTTGAAGACCTGAAAAATCCTACCGGAGAACATCCGACGATTTTTCTCATCAAAGACTATATCAGCCGGAATTATATGGATGAAACCCTGTCCGTCAAGGACATCGGCAGCCATGTATTTCTGTCTGCCTCCTATGTATGTACTTTTTTCAAAAACGAAACCGGAAAAACTCTGAATCAGTACCTTACCGAGTTCCGGATGGAACGTGCCAAAGCGCTTCTTTCTGATTCCAGATACAAAATTTCCGATGTCTCCTCAAAGGTAGGCTACAGTGACGGCAATTATTTCGGAAAAAGCTTTAAGAAATACTGTGGGCTTTCTCCTACGGAATACAGGGAGAAGATGACAAAATGAACGAATATTTTCACAAAAAAATACAATCCTTCCGGGACATGAAGCTGCAGTCAAAGCTTACCATCGCCCTGCTGCTTTCCGTTGCAGTACCGGTCCTTATGCTGGGTCTGTTTTTCTACGGACGTTTTTATGACATGATCGTTTCTTATTCCATAAGCCAGGAACAGGACGCTTCCGCAAAAACAGCCCCTCTCATTGAGGATATGATCCAAAAGGTTCTGGACTCCTACCAGGAGCTTTCCCAGCTTCCTTTTTTTGAGCAGTTCTTTCATATGCCCATAGACAAAAGCTTTTCCCAGCTTGCTGCCTCCCCTTCCGCGGCTGATTTTCACAGTCAGGTGGATTCCCTTATCGACGGCGAACTCATCACAGACATCCGGATTTTTCTGGATGTCCCGGATTTATCCTCCGAAATTTTTACCAATCCGAATACAGCAGAATTTTTTTATCCCCTCATCTATGCAAAGCCAACGTACTGGTACGGCATTTTTCAGGGAAATCCGAATATTCACGAGCTGTTCTGCCCTGCCTTTTATCTGGGGATCCGCGAGCAGGCATCCAGCGGTGACCTTGCATACATAAAGTCCACCACCTTTTATTACCGCGGCGTCTCTTACCCCAGCTATATTGCGATCTATTATTCCGGACAGCCCATGGAGAAGATCCTTTCTGAGAATCTTTCCCTGGAAGGCAGTGTTTCCTATATTGTAAATGATCGTGATTCTCTGGTATCCTCCTCAAATTCTGCCCTTTCCGGAATCTACTGGCTGGATTACCAGAGCATACGCCAGGCTCTGCTCTCCTCCAACAATTTCATCCAGAAAACCATTCTGGGTGAAACCATATATGCCGGATTTTACAGTATTTCCCAGCCCGGATGGTTCATGGTCACAGTCCTGCCCTCCGAGCCCCTGATTCAACAGGCGCAGCAGATCATGTTTCAATATCTGCTGCTTTTCCTTGCATTCCTTCTGCTGGCTTTCCTTATAGCAAACAGGCTGGCTCACTCCATCACCAACCGCCTTTCCCGTGTTGTCAGTCAAATGAAGGAAGTTCGCCACAGCCCTCCCGTTCCCATGGCCAGCCCTACTGTACATGACGAGATCGGTGATCTTATCGACACCTATAACTATATGGCGCGGCAGATGAATCTTTTGATGGAGGAGCGGGAAAAAGCAGCAGATGATCTGAGAATCGCAGAATTTAACTCCCTGCAGGCTCAGATCAATCCCCACTTTCTCTACAATACCATGGATATGATCAACTGGCTGGCTCAGCAGGGACGTACAGAAGAAATCCGAGATGCCATTTTGGATCTTTCCAGGTTTTATAAACTGACACTGAGCCGCAGAAAAACCATCAGTACCATTGAGCACGAGGAGGAGCATGTTTCTATCTATATCCGCCTGCAGAATATGCGTTTTCACAACAGCATCGATTTTGTGTCCGATATTCCCGGTGAACTGATGGAATATCAGATTCCAAAGCTTACCCTGCAGCCTGTCATCGAAAACGCCATTCTTCACGGAATTCTGGAAAAGAATGACAAATCCGGCACCATTGTTCTCACGGGATGGATGGAAGGCGATGATATCGTTCTTTTGATTTCCGATGACGGCGTCGGAATCCCTCCTGAGAAACTGTCTGTCATTTTATCCGGAGAAGGCCTAAGCGCCTCAGGGGGAACAAACATTGCTATTTACAATACTCATCGGCGACTGCAGATTCTTTACGGCGAGGGCTACGGCCTTACCTATTCAAGCGAACCCGGAAAGGGAACGGAAGTGCAAATTCGAATTCCCGGACGCCTTTCCTAAACTGCCGCTTTTTATCTTCCAGTCCCCAAAATAAAAACAGGCTTCTGCTTTTTCTCCTTTTCTCAGAGAAAGATGCAGAAGCCTGTTTTTTGTTATGTTTTTCAGAATACGGCATAGGGAATATTCATTAATTTCGCTACCTTCACAAATAATCCCGCATTATGTCCTACAGAGAGAGCCAGATGGTGGGTTGGCGCCTCCTCAAACCATTTATCCATATATTCTGCCGGCTTTTCTCCAAAACGGATATGCGTCGATGTATTTCCGTTCAGCAGAATTGGCGCATCGATTGCCTCGCCCTCACTGATATTGAATTTCAGTCTTCCATCTCCTGTCTGTGTAACTCCAAGGGTGGTGACTGCACCAGGGCGAACCTTTGCTTCCACGGAAACGCCGCTGCCACGCTTACCGTGGTAAACTCCCATACCGCGAAGAATCGGTTTGCCCTTGGAGATAGCAAAGTGGAATGGGCCGTCATGTCCCAAAATCATGGTGTCGCGGTTAAAGTCTGCAGCCACGATCTCGCAAAAGCTTCCTCCCTTTCCGCAGATATCCGCGATCTTCATAGCAAGGGCAGTCTTGATATCCCCTTCTCCCGCACAGGTGATTCCCTGTGCATTTAATAAGGAGAAGCCAACAATAAAGCCGCTCTGCACTTCCTCAAAGTGATCTTCTCTGCCGTGATAATAATAAGCAACGCTGTCCAGATTGCGGTCGCGCACCATTTTTTCCTGGGCAATGGCAACTCTGGCAGACCAGAGCATCTGCTCCTCTGTCGGTTTCTTTGCAATCGGATCAGAAGGAGAATCACCTGAAATCTCAAAGAAGCTTTCGATCAGTTCCAGTTTCTCTTTGATTTCTTCCTCTGTCACAGTCTGCAGATAAGCATCCAGATCACTCATCTCCAGAACCTCCACATCCATGCCCGTCTGCGCCTGAAGCATGGTCAGATCGCTGTACATGTCAAGCATGCCGCTGTAGTAGCCGCCAAGGAATCCGAAACGGGAGTGCTGCAGGGTTCGTTTTACCTTTGCCGCCATACACCATTCTTCAATTTCCTTCCACGCGCGGACTGCCTCCGGTCGGTCATAAGTGACCTCGTCCGCTTTCGCAAAAGCAGGAGTCTCATGAAGCCCAAGAAGACCGTTTACTGCACGGAAAGGGATACCTGCGCGATTAAAGGCGTTGGAAATTTCCGGAATGGAGCAGCCTACACACTGCGCCAGCCAGCGGTCTGTGCCGGTGGTCTCATATGACATCTCCGGTGTCGGCTGTAAATTCAGGATAATGACCGGCGCCTTATTAATCTGATGAACCGGAAGGACACAGGAGCTTGTATAATAAGTAGCCGCATGAGAAAATACAATGTCCACATTGTTCTGATTAAAATATTCTCCGGCTTCCCGTCCCTTATCTTCCGTATCTACCAGTCCGAAATTGTAAACCTCGCCAAATTCACTCAAGCGGTCTGCAATAAATCTGTTATATCCCAGCAGACAATCCTTCAAACCCTCAAACTGATCCCAGTAAGCATGAAGCCCCGCACTGTAAATACCAATTCTTGCCTGTTTTGTTTCTTTGATTTTTTTCAGCTCATCCATGTTTTTTCCTCCTGTTATTTGATGATTCTATATCATATTTCCCTTTTCTTCATCTTGTATTTCTTATTTACATCTTGATTATACTCTATTATAATGGGGATAAATTTAAGGATATTGACACAAAATAACAGAATCTTGCTGTGTGAGGTGAACTTATGAAAAGAGCAGAAGATACCCAATATCTGGAGCGTTTGAATTATACCTGGAGCGATGACTCCATCCGTTTCATCAACACGCCCACCATGTCTGCAAAGCAATTATTTTTTTATGTGCAGGAGACCGGCTACTTTCGCACCAGTCCCCCTTATTTTACAGAGCGCGCAAACCTGAACAGTTTTCTGATCATCTATACGCTTTCCGGAAAAGGGCACCTGAAATACCAGGGAAATTCCTACCACCTTCTTCCAGGCACTGCCGTATTTATCAACTGTATGGAGCACCATTATTATGAATGTCTTTCCAATCAGGAATGGGAATTTCTGTGGCTCCATTTCAACGGAAATTCTGCCCTTGGCTATTTTCAGGAATTTTCTAAGAACGGCTTCCATGTATTAAACGGACTGGATGATTTTTTCATGGAGAGTACCCTTCGCAGGATTCTCGCCCTTACCTTAAAGAAGGATCTTCATTCCGAGCTTCTGGTTTCCAGTCTCATCGTGGAACTTCTCACTCAGCTTTTGATCAAAAACAGCAGTGAAAACCTGGGACTTGGCTTTATGCCCTCCTATCTGAAAGATGCCCTCAAAAAAATGGAACAGCATTTTCGCGAACCCCTGTCTCTTGATAACCTTTCCGAAATGCTGGGCGTTAGCAAATATCACTTTTCCAGAGAATTCAAGCGGTATATCGGCACCACTCCCAATGAATATCTGACTCTTCTCCGGCTGAATCACGCAAAAGAACTGCTCAAATATTCCGGTCAGGCAGTAGAGCAGATTGCCTATAACTGCGGCTTCAACCATGTCAGTCATTTTATTGCCCTGTTTAAGCGCCATGAGAAAATCACGCCTCTCCAGTTTCGTAAAGAATGGGGCGGTAGCAGATAGGCAGATCAGACTGACCGGCTGCCACACTGTTGCTCCGGCAGCGCTTACATTGCAGCTTCAAATTCTCTTAACTTCTGCTTTGCGTTCTGATTCAGGGTCTGCGGTACTTCGATCTGCACGGTTGCATATTGAT
>DXXQ01000035.1 GCA_019416265.1 Clostridiales bacterium
GTCATATATCCGTACTTCTTTTGGAGTTGAGTCAAACGAATTACTGTTGGCTGTAAATATGAGCCCGCCATAACAACCACGTCAGGCCGAAACTCTGCTATCTCTTTTTCCAAGCCCGGATTAAAATGCAAATAAATATCGTTTTTAATCCTTATTTTTATTGTTTTAGAATTTAACAGTCTAGTATACTCTCTCTCGTATTCCTCATATTTCCACGGTCTATCACTTTTCTCGCCGGTCATAGCATAAATACGCAAATAATGACCATTATTCTTTGTATAACTATACATTTTCTCAAAAAAGGATGTTCTATACGGATTTAGAATATTTGTAAAAATAGCAATATTCATTCGCCTAATACCTCCCCATACAGTTCAACATACTTACGAACCGTATTCTTATAATCAATATCAATTACTTTAGGTCTAATCTGCTCAAAACTCTCGATAGCCTGAATGAGTTTTTCCATATTATTTTTAGGAATACTCAAGCCATACATATTTGCACTTTCAGGACTACCACCGGTTTCATATGTAATAACCGGAGTTCCGCAAGCTATTGATTCAATATTTGTGGTCGGATAGTTATCCTCTAAAGTAGGATTGATAAATACATCCGCTGCTGTGTAAAGTTCTGCGAGTTCCTCTACACTATTAGTTCTCTCAATGCCAATAATGTTTTCAGGAAGTTGCTCTATTTGTCCCTTACTTAGTCCAACAAGAATAATCTGATATGTATCATCAAGTCTATTACTGAGTTTAACAAAAGTACTCATTCCTTTTCTCTTATCCCATACAGCCGCCACGCCAAGAATAATCTTCTTGCCTTGGCAGTTATATTTTCCTCTCACATCACTTTCAGTCGGCCTAAATACTTCCGTATCCACACCATTGTAAATAACCTTTGTTGGATATTCTTTCATGTATGATTCCGAAATCAAATCTGCCAACCACTGTGAAGGTGTAACCAATGTCATGTTTGAAATTCCGGTAAATAGCTTTTTCTTTAAATTATAATGTTGACGAGACATATCCGGACCAATTCTAACCGGATATTCTGATTTCTGTGGGCAATGTTCACAACCGGTTTTCCATTTTTCACAACCTACATAATCGAAATAAACACAATGACCGGTAAAACTCCAACAATCATGCAGAGTCCAAATTATTTTCTTGCCACTTTCCTTAAGATAATCAAAAAGTACTTCCACATTGATGTAATAACCATGAATATTATGTAGGTGGATTACATCCGGATCATATTCTTTAACCCATTTGATAAACTTTTCTGTAGCAAGCTTACTACCAAGCCCCGCTCCATCTAATAGCCTTGCTCTGACTCCATGAAGTTTCACATCTAAATCCGAACCAATTCTTACAGCATATTTCTGACACTGTTCCGGAACATTTTCTCTACCATATGCGATTTTTACTTCATGCCCCTGTGCTTCTAATGCTGTGACAAGATCAGTACAAATTCTTCCTGTGCTGCGAATACCACAAACCACATTGATCATCAAAACTTTCATGTGTTGCTCAATCCCTCTTCTTAAAACTTACTCTCCAACTTATCCATGAAGAGTTTCTCTTCGAAATTCTCCTCATAGTACCTTCGAGCATTCTTACCCATAGCTACTCTATCTTCACTCTGAATAAATTTCTTTATGTTCACTGCCAGTTCTTCTGCATCATCAGCTTTTCCGCAGAAACCACACTGAGCAGCTTCAATAACAGCCTTGGTCTCACCATCAATAGCACCTATGATTGGCTTGCCTACTGCCATGTAGGACTGTACTTTTCCTGGAAGCGTTAAACTCAATACCGGATCAGCCGCTAATGTCACAAGCATCGCATCTGCCTTTGCATAAAACTCCGGCATTTCCTCGAGTGGGCGACGACCATAAAAAACTATGTTCTCTAATCCCTCAGCTAAACCCTTCAGCCTCTCCAAATCAGTACCACCGCCAACGATGTGAAATATGGCAGGTTCACAATTAAGCATCTCTGCCGCTCTAATCACAGTCTCAACAGACTGCACTGCACCAATGTTTCCGGCAAACATGAAATTGAAAACACCGTCTTCTTCTCTTGGCGGAATCTGCTCGAAGATGCCTTCCGCATATTGTGGTAAGTACTCTATTCTTTCCTTTTCCACACCAAACTCATTACGCAAATACTCGGAAAACATACGGCTGGTGATAAGAATTTTATCCACCTGTCTATAAATCTTCTTGCTGACATGATGGAAGAATTTAAAAATCATAGACTCTCTTGTGATGCCACCGGCAATCAGGCTTTCAGGCCACAGATCCAAGCAGTACATCACAACAGGTACTTTATATTTCTTCTTATAAGCAATAGCTGCATCTGCCATCATGACGGGAGAAAGCTGATTGCAGAAAACCACATCGAATAGCTTTCCATCCGAAGCGACACAATCTTTTGAGAGAACATAGTTTGTAGACGAAATCGCATAACTGTAATAGTTCATAAGTCTCTTTACAGAACCGGTCTGTCTCGGAACTGTATAGCAACGATGAACTTTTACTCCATTGATTACTTCGTCAATGTTCTTGCCCTTCCCATATCCTTCGTACAGAACTCCCTCTGGATAATTGGGATAACCGGTAACCACTTGAACTTCATAACCACGACGAACCATTTCTTCGCAGATGTCAGAAACTCGGAATGGTTCAGGTCTATAATACTGACAGATCACGAGGATCTTTTTTTTTACTTTCTCAGCCTGGTTTGATGTTTTCTTCATCTCGCCACACTCTTCCATAGCGCCAGTTCCACCTTCAACAACACTATCATCCTTAGCAAATACTCCAACAGAACCCAAAAAGCACTTGATGTCCATAAGAATCCCCATCTTAGACACATACTCACCATCAAGTTTTGCCTTTTCCGGAATTTCAAGTTCGTCTCGGCCATTAATCTGTGCCCATCCGGTAAGTCCTGGCTTAACATCATTTGCACCGTATTTATCCCTTTCTGCAGTAAGGACATCCTGATTCCAAAGACCTGGTCTTGGTCCAATAACAGACATATTTCCGATAAAAATATCCCAGATCTGAGGCAGCTCATCAATGCTGTGCCGCCTGCAGAAACCGCCTACAAGAGTGATATATTGTTCAGGATTATCGAGCATATGAGTAGGAACATCATGAGGTGTTAACATCTTCATACTTCTGAATTTATGCAGCTTGAAATACTTTTTGTTCTGTCCAAGACGTTTCTGAGTAAACAGTACCGGACCCGGATCATCTATGTATATTGCTAAAGACACTATCGCGAATACCGGAGCCAGTATCACAAGCCCAACAAACGACAAGATAATATCCAATCCCCTCTTTATATATTTTTCATATACACTTTGAGTGAATACATTATCACCAACTGCTTCAAGATGTCCACATACACCGTCAGCATTTCGTGTATCTTTTTCATCTTCTACAAAGATTACTTTCTTTCCCTCCATCGGGTTTTTCTGTTCAGGTTCATTGTTATAGATTGAATTTTTCTTTTTCCTTTTAGCAATCATAGACAGCCCAACAAATGCTGATCCAAATGCAATACCAGCTGCAGTTATTATTTTTTTCCATCCGTCCTTTTTTCTCATTCCCAACAACCTCTTAACGTGAATAATACAAATCATTTATTCTAAAAACGCAACCCGCATCTAACTATGAAAAAGAATTCACCTTTGAACCAACCATGATAATAGAGCCCGAATCAGCATGAACATACTTTCCAAGCACAATATCATAATCAATAATGATTCCTAGAGATACATGAACTCTCCTGTCTATTTACTGTAGTTAACCATAGTTTCTCTTTCAACTCAATCGACTGTCCATCCGTATCTTTTGTGAACGTAAATTTTCTGCCGAACCAATCGGTTCTGATTTTCTCACACTCCACAATCTTCATGATCTCTTCAAGACTCTCTACTGTAAAGGCTATATGCCTTAAACCCTTTGCCTCTGGTCCACTCATTCTCTCCGGGTGATTTGGATCGATGAAAACCTCAAGAACAATTCCGCTGTTTTCCATGAACACAACCGTATCGTAGCTTCTCTCAAATCTATTCGTTTCTTTAAATCCCAACTTTTCATAAAATCTAAGGCACTCCTCAGGACTCACAATCAACGCTATGTGATCTAAAATCATTTCAACCACCTCTGGCTTTATTCCACCAATTGCTTAGCAAAATTATTTCTTGATTTCTCATTTTTGATTCCACAAAACACGACAAAAAGCCTGTGGGCATTCTCCCTGCAGGCTTAGTCCTTCCTCCTATTTTGGTTTCTTATTGCTTTTCATTTGGGTTAACAAAGCAATCGCCAGTGCCACCGCTTATTTCCAAAACTTTAGCTGCCTGGCTCGTTGATTCCCCACTAAGTCAATAAAAAATAAAAAAGAATTCGGGCCTAAGCAGCGAAACCATTGTAAATACTGTTTTTTTGCTGGTTGTCCCTATTATATAATCATCGAAAGACTTTATTTTTAAAAGGCATCATCGTTTCTTCCATTTACCTTTCTCCTATATCTCTCCCATAACCTTTTTCATACCGGATGATATGTACTGACTATTTCCTCCACTCTAGCCCGTATATCCTTTTTATTTTTATACGCAGCCTCCAGAAGCTCATCCAGTTTCAGCAAAAAGTCCTCAATATCAAACGGTATCGGACACCCGATATGAATCAGATCATTTTTTGTTTTTTTCAGACCTTCTTCCGCCATCAGTTTTTCTTCAAAAAGCTTCTCACCGCTTCTTAGTCCTGAATACTGTACTTTAATATCTACATCCGGAGTGTATCCTGACAATCGAATCAGGTTTCGCGCCAAAGTATCTATTTTCACCGGTTCTCCCATATCCAAAACGAAGATTTCCCCGCCTTTTGCATACGTTCCGGCAAGAAGTACGAGACTGACTGCTTCCGGAATTGTCATGAAATAGCGGATGATATCCGGGTGTGTAACTGTCACCGGGCCTCCTGCTTCAATCTGCTTTTTAAACAGGGGCACTACTGAACCGTTGCTTCCAAGTACATTTCCGAAACGTACTGCAACAAATTCCGTTTTCGTTTTCTTTAAAGCCTCTGTTATTTCCGCCGCGGTGATCACCTCTTTCATTCCGTGAGTAAATAACTGCGGAATCTCATATGCCTTTCCCTCTTTGACCTTTGCATCAAAAGCCTGGATGACCATTTCACAAAGGCGTTTGGAAGCTCCCATAATATTCGTGGGATTTACTGCTTTATCTGTACTGATCAGGACAAATCTTTTACAATCGTGGGCCATTGCCGCATATGCTGTCTTGTATGTTCCCATCACATTATTTTTTATCGCCTCACAGGGGCTGTCCTCCATAAGAGGAACATGCTTATGGGCTGCTGCATGATACACGATATCCGGTCTGTATTGTTCAAAAACCTGAAATATCTTCCTGCTGTCCCTGACTGATCCAATGATCGTATTCAGCTTCAGGTCGGGATATTTCTTTTTCAGTTCCAGCTGTATATCATATGCATTGTTCTCGTAAATATCAAAAAGGACAAGCTGTTTTGGCCTGTGAGCTGCAATCTGTCGGGCAAGCTCAGATCCAATGGAACCCACTCCTGTCACAAGGACAACTTTATCTTTTATATATTCAAAAACCTCTTCCATATCAGGACATATCGGCTCTCTTCCAAGCAGGTCTTCTGTCTGAACAGGCTTCATCTTACTGACAGACACTTCCCCGTTGAAAAACTGATACATTCCCGGAAGACTCATCAGCTCGCAGGCTGTCTCATTGCATATCCTCAAAATATCCCTTTTATCTTTCGGAAGGGCGCTGGGAATCGCTACATATATTTTTTCTATTCCGAATTTCTCCACAGCTTCCATGATGTGTTCTCTTCCGCCGAATACCGGTACATTGTCAATATATCTTCCCCATTTGTTCGGATTGTCGTCAATAAAGCAATATACTTTTTCGTTAGTTTCCTTTGCACTCTTTATATCACGGAAAATCATCTGACCTGCTGCTCCGGCACCAATCAGCATAACTTTTTTCTCCGGCTTACTCTCATTTTTCCGCCCTCTTAAAAGGAGTATAAACCGATAAGAAAAACGAACGCCCAGCGTCAGAAAAAATTGAATGATAGTTCCAAAAATGAAATAGGATATGGGCATTCTCCTTACAAATCTTGTCATATATATCACGTGAACAATTCCCGTAGCTGCCGATGCAAGTATCACTCTTAAAAGCTCTGAATAGCTGGCAAAACGCCAGATACTTTTATACAGCCTCAAGAACCAATACGTCACAATGGTAAATGCAGCATGTATCAGGATTGTCTGATAATATGCATCGAGATACCCTGATTCTATTTCGCTGAACCGGCAATCAAACCGTATCCAAAGCGCAGCAAAATAAGATGCAGCAACAGCCAGGAAATCGTATCCCATAAGTAAAAGGGTCACAATTTCCCAATGCTCCATTCTCCATCTGACTTTTTTAAAATTTCCGCTCATTTCTCTCCCCTAATTCCTTTACTACTTCAAGGCTCCTCATGACAAAAGGGCACATCCCAAAATGTGCCCTCCTGCTTTTCGGGCTGTTTTCTGCCCGTATTTTACTGCAATTGCGTTTCCTTCTGCATAAAGACCGCGAAAGGTCCCATGCTCTTATATTCCCCGCGGATCACAACATTCGGGTTATCCTTATCTTCCTTATTTTCTCCCTCAATTTTCCAGCCGCCGTCTTCGTCGTCCGTGTCCTCTTCCTCGGTTTCGTAATCCTCTTCCACCCTTGAAAACTCGAAACTGATTTCAGGTTCGCTGATGTACTCTGCCTCACCGGTAATCGGATTGAGCTGCATGATAAACGCATTTTTTAAAACAAAGGAATCCAGTTCCTCCAGCCTGCTCAGATCCTCCTTTGCTTCATCCAAGTCATATTCCGGATACATGCTTGCAACCATACGCTCCCAGTCTACATCCTGAATATCACGATGCACCTCAGCGTCCAGATTTCCTTCCATATCATAGAGATATCCGTCCTGCCCCTGTTTGATCGCCATATCCGCAAATCCCATGGATGAGCTGTAATCTTCGATATTTATGGTAAGGTTATCGCTGATCTGAATTTCATTTTCCACCGGCTTTTCCTCTCCGCTTTCCGAAGAATTCATTTCTTTCAAAACATCAGAAAGCTCGATATCCTTTTTCTCGTCAAGGAATTTCGTCACCGTCTCAGCTGTCTTTTTGTCCTTATAGTCTTCCGGTGAAACGTCCTTCACCACGATAGGCGCTGTTTTCAGCACAGAAAACGGGCCCAGTGTTTCAAAGGTTACTGTCATTTCACCTGTTTTTCGATTCAGCTTCTCTACAGTGGAAAAATATGCCTTACCCGTTTCCGGATCAAGCTGCATAACAAGGAGTTCTTTTTTCTTCATTCCGATTGCTGCATCTACTGTCACCTGAGCCTTAATGGAACCGTCAGATGTATAGGTAACATTTTCGTTTTTTTTGATTACAAGGTCAACAAAAGGTGTCAACTGCTCATAGAGCGTAGGATTGACTTTCTTTCCCGTACTTGTCACTGTCTCCGTCGCCGCCTTCTTTGCACTTCCCTTTTCTATTTTCTCCAGAATTTCCTTCACTGTAGTTACCGTAGCGTCATCGTTTGCCCACTTGACAGTTTCCGAAACCTTCTTATTTGTATATTTATCCGGATTTGCATTATCTACAGCAAGCTTTTCGTCTTCTTTAAGATTCCCCTCCACAACCGTCGGAGCCTCCGGAATCAGCTGTGAAATACTTGGGATTGCAAATACAGTTCCGGCCATTCCGATTGACATGGCAGCAATCAGTACACAAATAATTTTTCTTTTCATATTAAACCCTCCTCCATTTTACGGGATTTCTAAAATCCTGTGACACTACCTTTCCTGCACGTTTCTTCTGCTGCCGCACACAGACTACACCTCTTCATAAAAGAGTTTTAGAATCAGCTTCTGAAGGGCTTCCTGATCCGGGTAGAACTCGTCGTGAAGCTCTCCCTCCCTGTTTTCACCTTCCAGCGTGTAAAAACTGTCATCCGTGAATTCTGTCATCTGCAGCAGATCTATCATATTTAAATATTTATTTCTGGTGATGCTGGTCTGAAAATATCGATTTTTCTCCTCTTCCAGAGCCTTCCATATCTCTTCCGCCTCATCACTGCCAACTTTTTTTGCAGCCTCAATGTATGCCTCTATATATGTTTTCTGACGTTCCATTCGTCCTTCATTGCTAAACGGCTTTTCTGTATCACGATAACGGAGAAATGTCATTACATTTTCCTCTGTTAAGGTAACTTCTTTTCCTTCTGCCAGTTCGGGGGCAACCTCCTGGAGATCGGCATTTGGAACAGTAAGGGAAATATCCCCCATCAGTGCGTTAAGAACAGGAACTGCCTTTTGCCCTGCTATGACGTAATCAAGCACCGGGATTCCGCCCAGCATCTCCGATACAGCTTCGCACAGATTCAGACAACTGATCTTTCCGCCATCTCCATAGCTGTAGGCATATCCCAGATGGCTTATGGACATCCCGTTATCATTTCCATTCAGGGAATATCTTCGAATATCCGTCATCGTATCACGGCTTATGGTAAGCACGCTCAATTTCTTATTCTGTTTATCAAAAACCGCCAGATAAATACTGTCTGTTCTTGGCTTATTCCCATACTGACGGCTTTCTCTGAGTTCTTCCTCTGTATCAAGTCCTGCAAAAAGCACCGAAGTCACAAGAAAATTGTATCTGTATTTTTTTCCCTGATATTCTATTTCCCTGTAGCTGTTTCCAACATCATGCGCATTATTCGCAGTGATATTCATTGCCTCCTGCCGCCTTAACTTCTGTACAGCTGCTATTCCCAGAAACAGACATACGGCCGCGATTATAAGCAGGGAAATCATATTTCTCCGCCCCAAAAAGCTCTTTGAGTTCCTCCGGCCGGAACTGCCGCCTTTATTTCTTCTTTGCATGTTGCTTCTTTTTTCCCTTTTTTTCTGACTCTTTGTTCTTTCCATAGCCATAACCGTAGCCATAACCATATTTGCGCCCATAACCATAACGCCGTCTCGACATATCCGCTTTATTCAGAACTGCACCGAGAATTTTTATACCTGCATACTCCATCTGGCTTCTTGCTTTCTCTGCCTGGGCACGTTCTGTAAAGCCACTTTCGATTACCATAATGGCGCCGTCACACTGTTTTGCGATCAGAACGCCGTCGATTACCGCGTTAAGGGGCGGCGTATCTACAATAATATAGTCATATAAGTTCCTGACATAGGCCATCAGCTCCACAAACAGCTCACCGGAAACAAGCTCGCTGGGATTTGGCGCTGAAGCGCCTGTAAACATCATGTCCAGCCAGGGATCATCTGTGCGGTACAGAATGTGGTCTTTGGAGATCTTACCGCAGAGATATTCGCTGAAACCCGGATGCTTTCCCTCAATACTGTATCGAGATGCCGTATGGGAGTTTCGGATATCGCAGTCCATATAAAGCACCCGTTTTTCCAGTCCGGCCATGCTTTTCGCCAGACGAAAGGCAATGGAGGATTTCCCCTCATGGGCAAGAGAGCTTGTCACAGCGATCGCTTTTAGATTATATCCGCTCATCTGGATATTTCCACGCAGTACATTAAGCGCTTCATTTGCCTGGAAAGGGATTTCTCCTACTTTCGGATGTATAATTTCCCTTGGATGGGTTCGACCTGTCTCTTCCATATTTCCGTTGTTAAGGAGATCCTCAAACAATTCCTGTATATTTCTATTTTTTTCTTCCATGACATTCTCAATCTTTCTTTTCTTCATAATATGGCATTACCGTAAGTACCGGCATACGCAAATATTTCTGGATGTCTTCTTCTGTCTTAAGAGTTGTATCCAGAAGGAATCTCACACAGATCAGCGCACAAGCAAGAACTGCTCCAAGAAGCGCCCCTCTTTCAATATACTTTAAGAGACTTGGCGATACTACTGACACAGCATCTGCTTCAGAATGATCGATCACTGTCGGCTCACTGCTTCCGATAACCTGGTAGATTCTATGAATTCCTATATTCATAAGAGAATTGGCTATATTCCGGCACATATCCGGATCGCCACATGTAACTGTAATGGTAATGATATGAGAATCTGTGGGATTTGTAACACTGACGAGACTGTTCAACTGTCTGAAATCCATATCAAGACCCTGATCCTTAATTACTTCTTTTAGTACAGCGCGGCTTTTGATAATTTTGGCATAGTCTTCTGTTAATGCAGAGCTGAGCTGCAGATCTGAGAATGTGATCACTGAGTTAGTATTGGTGATAAATATAGACGCATCTGCCTGATATACCGGCTTCAGCAGAAATATATGGTACGCGGCGAAAATGCCTGCTCCAAGGAGAAGTGTCAGCAGAATCATCTTCCACCGGTCCAGTAAAACCCCGCACAGCTCAAGAAGGTCAATGGCTTCCGCATTTCGATTCTGAGCAGGCGCAGGAATCTTCTTTATTTCTTTTGTTTCCTGTTGCATAATTCCCCCCTATAGCTTCTGTTTCATCCAAGAATATTCCTAAAGACTATTACAGAAAGTACACTTTTTTTATCTTTTTTATACTGGATTAAGAATATCATAAATTACCCCCCCGCAAGTATTTTTCCGATTTTATTTTTCGTCAATCTGACGATTTTTTCTTTGCTTCTTCCTCCTTCTTGGTTTATAATGGAATATATCCGCAGATATCCCAGTTGCGGACAATTTTATTTTTATATTGGGAGGGAGAAAGTTATGGATAACAAAAACAAAACCTATGCAACTCCTTACGATCTCGATGGCAGACCACCTTTGAAGCTGGCGATTCCTCTGGGTCTTCAGCATGTGCTTGCCATGTTCGTAGGTAACCTCACACCGATTCTGCTCATTACAACAGCCTGCGGAATCGAAGCCGGCGGAAGCCTTCAGGTAGCTCTTCTTCAGAATGCCATGCTCATTGCCGGAATCGTAACCCTGATCCAGGTATTCACCATTGGGCCTATTGGCGGTAAGCTTCCCATTGTAATGGGAACCAGTTCCGGCTTCATCGGAGTGTGTAAGAGTATTTCCGCTGTCATGGGCAGCAGCGTGGCAGGCTACGGCGCCATCCTTGCCGCGTCCTTTATCGGCGGTCTTTTTGAGACAGTGCTGGGTAGCTTTTTAAAACCTCTCCGAAGATTTTTCCCGGCAGTCGTAACCGGTACTGTTGTTCTGTCCATTGGTCTTTCCCTGATTTCCGTAGGAATCGGCTCCTTCGGCGGTGGTAACACCTCAAAGGATTACGGCTCTTTGGAAAACCTGATGGTGGGCACCATCGTTATGCTGGTGATCATTGCGCTGAAGCATGGAACAAAAGGCTTTACCAGCTTTTCATCCATCCTCATCGGCATTATCGTCGGTTACATACTTGTTGCTGTCATGGGTATGATTCTTCCTACTACCTTCACCTATGTAGATGAGACAGGAGCTGCCGTTGAGGTAACCAAATCCTGGGTTCTGAACTGGAGCAAGGTCGCTGAAGCGCCGTGGTTTGCAATGCCGAAGCTGATGCCTGTGAAATGGGTCTTTGACATGAGGGCCATTGTACCGCTGTGTATCATGTTTATCGTAACAGCAGTGGAAACTGTAGGCGATATTTCCGGTATCACAGAAGGCGGTCTTGGCAGAGAAGCCACTGATAAGGAGCTTTCCGGCGGCGTTATGTGTGATGGTCTCGGTTCTTCTCTGGCAGCGCTTTTCGGTGTACTTCCAAACACCTCTTTCAGCCAGAATGTGGGACTTGTTACCATGAATAAGGTAGTAAACCGTTTCTCCATCGGAGTGGGAGGTATCTTCCTGATCGCATGCGGACTTTTCCCGAAGCTTGCCGCAATCATTTCCATCATGCCTCAGAGCGTACTTGGAGGCGCAGCTGTGCTGATGTTCTCCTCTATTGTTATCAGCGGTATTCAGTTGATCACAAAATGGCCTCTGTCACCGCGAAATGTAACCATCGTTTCCGTTGCTCTCGGCGTTGGATACGGACTCGGAGCCAACTCCGCAGTTCTTGCCCAGCTTCCATCTGCTGTAAATCTTATTTTCGGCGGATCCGGAATCGTTCCTGCAGCCCTTCTGGCAATCCTTCTGAATATTATCCTTCCAAAGGATGCAAAGACAGAAGTAGAGCTTGCAGAGGAGCTTCTTGAAAGAACCAAACGTAATAATCACTGATTTTTCCCACTAAAAAAGGGGCTGCACAGCAGTCCCTTTTATTCGTCATCCTCCTCGTCCGGTTCTTCGTCCTCCGGCTCATCCTCCCAGTCTGTATCCGGTTCTTCATCCCTGTCGTCCCCGGTATCCTCATCCGGTTCTTCAACTTCCGGAATTCCGGGCTTTTCTCCCCCATCCGGTTTCACTGTATTTCCAGGCTTGGATGTACCTCCTCCGCTGCCCGGTTTACTTGTACCTCCCAACGAAGGACTTCTGTCCGGCTTACTGACACTTCCGCCGGTCTTCAAAAATGTCTCCTGCATGGCCTCCTCTGCATCTTCCCTGTTTCTGAGCAGAGAAAGGGCATAGGAAAAAACCATGTTTCCGGTTTTTTCATACAATTCGCAAAATGCGTTTTTCTCCCCTGCCGCAATCTTATAAAAGACTGTTTCCTCTATTAAATTCGTTTCCTTTTCCCGTGACCTCTCACCTATCCCTCCGGAAGCAGCATTTCTCCGAAGTCCCCCTTCTCCAGCCCCATCTCCCGGTGACGGCTTCTGATCCTATGATCGAAGGTCACACGGAAATCCGGACTTTCTTTCCCATATAGTGCAATTCTGTCATAGGCCAGATAAATTCCCCTTTCAAGAGGATATCTCTGCAAAAAGAAATCGATCTCCCTCAGAATCTGGCAGTCCTTTTTCGGGCGGATTCCCCTCTCCACATAATCGTAGGCTTCCTGCAGGGTCAGAGGGATTCTCCGTTTATTTACCACCTTTTTGTATTTCTTTTTAATTTCCAGAAAAACCGTTGAATCCATTTC
This sequence comes from Clostridiales bacterium, assembly GCA_019416265.1. Lineage (GTDB taxonomy): Bacteria > Bacillota > Clostridia > Lachnospirales > Lachnospiraceae > Blautia_A. The sequence continues at coordinate 13,088 of DXXQ01000035.1, forward strand.
CGGAATCCCGTAGCTGCGAAGTCTCAGCTTCTCCTTATATACCGGTTTTTCAATGGAGCGCCGGATCAGATATTTCTTTTCGTAACGGTTAAATACAGTTTGTGCCATGAGTATCCCCCCTTATTTCTCCCTTTCCTGATGAATTTCCAGTCCTTTTCCATTGCTGATCACCGTGATGTCTCCGTCCTTTGTCTCCATTACGGAAACATTCTTCTGCTTCAAAAGCTCCAGGGTTTTTGCTTCCGCCGGATTTTTGTGAGAGGAGCAGATTGCGGCGTATTCAGGCTCTGTCCCGTCGAGAAGTTCTCCCAATGCCTTATTATAAACCCCATGATGGGGCATTTTCAGGAAATCACAGGAATCCGGTTTTGAAGTTTCCAGCCATTCTCTGATTCTCTGCTTCTGTGCGTCTCCTGTAAAAACCAGCCTGTTTTCCCCGTGGGTCACAGTTGTTATCAAGGAAAAATTGTTATCCATTTCCTCTTTATTTCCGGCTCTGCCCAGGCGCGGCTGCATCCCCCTGAAATCATACTTCCCAATAAAGTCCCTGCCAGCAGGACTGCATAGATCCTGTTTCGTCTTTTATACACAAAAAACACCTCCTATTTTGTACCCTTCTATAAGTACAATGCACAGGAAGTGTTTTTTATCGCAAATTTTATAATTTTTTTAAATTATTTTCCTAAAATACCAAAAGTCCGATCTGATACACTGCAAAGGCTGCGATCCATGCAATGACACACTGGCCCACAACCATTGCCACCGCCCATTTTCCTCCAAGCTCACGCTTCACAGAGGCGATTGCCGCCACACACGGGGTATAGAGAAGACAGAATACAAGCAGAGCCGCTGCTCCCACATGGGTAAGGGTTCCCTGAAGGGCTTCCGTGCTTCCGAATAATACAGTCAGGGAGGAAACTACGCTCTCCTTTGCCATAAATCCGGAGATCAGGGAGGTTACGATTCTCCAGTCTCCAAATCCCACCGGAGCAAATACAGGGGCAAGAACACCGGCTGCCATTGCAAGAATGCTGTCCTGGGAATCGGAAACCATGTTGAGTCCCATATCAAAGTTCTGAAGGAACCAGATCAGGATGGTTGCCACAAAGATAACGGTAAAGGCTCTCTGAAGGAAATCCTTTGCCTTGTCCCACAGAAGGTGCAGCACATTTTTTGCCCCGGGCATACGGTAGTTTGGAAGCTCCATAACAAAGGGAACTGCCTCTCCTTTAAAAGCGGTTGCTTTCATAAGGATCGCCATGATAATTCCGACTGCAATTCCCAGTACATAAAGCCCGATCATTACAAGCGCCCGGTGCTCCTTGAAAAATGCCGCTGTAAAGAAGGCATAAATCGGAAGCTTGGCTGTACAGCTCATAAACGGAGTCAGAAGAATCGTCATCTTTCTGTCACGGGCAGACGGAAGGGTACGGCTTGCCATAACTCCGGGTACTGTACATCCAAAGCCTATGAGCATAGGAACGATACTTCTGCCGGAAAGTCCCAGCTTACGGAGCAGCTTATCCATAATAAACGCCACTCTCGCCATATATCCGCTGTCCTCCAGAAGGGACAGGAAGAAAAACAGGGTCACAATGATCGGCAGGAAGCTCAGCACACCGCCGACGCCGTTAAAAATACCGTCTATCACAAGAGACTGCACAGCTCCGTTGACATTGGCCGCCTCCATTGCCCTTGCTGTAATATCAGTCAGAGCGGTGATTCCTGATTCCAGGATTCCCTGTAAAAAGGCGCCGACAACATTGAAGGTCAGCCAGAACACAAGCCCCATAATACCGATAAAGGCCGGAATTCCCGTGTACTTTCCTGTGAGAAAATGATCGATCTTACGGCTTCTGGCACGTTCTCTGCTTTCCCTGGGCTTGATCACAGCCTCTCCGCAAATTTCTTCTATGTAGTCGAAACGCATCTGCGCCACTGCCGCCGCACGGTCCATTCCTGTTTCCTCTTCTGTCTGTCCGGCGATTTCTTCCAGAATATGCTTCTCATTTTCTGTCATGTTTAACTGTTCAAGGATTTTTTCATCCCCCTCCATGACCTTGCTTGCTGCAAAACGGATGGGAATTTCCGCTTTCTGCGCATGATCCTCGATAAGGTGCATCACTGCGTGAATCCCCCTGTGGATCCCCTCTTCTTTTTTACAAAAATCTGTATCAAGAGGCCGTTCCTGGTATTTCGCCACATGGATCGCATGGCGGATCAGCTCCTCAAGACCCTCGCCCTTTACTGCGGAAATCGGCACAACAGGAACGCCCAGCGCCTCCTCCATTTCGTTTACCAGTACGGAGCCTTCGTTTTGGCGAAGCTCATCCATCATATTTAACGCTACGACCATGGGAAAGCCCAATTCCAGAAGCTGCATGGTAAGATAAAGATTACGCTCAATATTGGTAGCATCCACAATATTGATGATTCCCTTTGGTTTCTCCCGGATCACAAACTCCCTTGTCACGATTTCCTCGCTGCTGTAGGGAGACATGGAATAGATTCCCGGCAGGTCTGTGATCAGAGTGTTGTCATAGCCCCGGATCACGCCGTCCTTGCGGTCCACAGTGACACCGGGAAAATTGCCCACATGCTGTTTGGAGCCTGTGAGCTGATTAAACAGCGTTGTCTTTCCGCAGTTCTGGTTTCCCACAAGGGCAAAGGTAAGAATTTCACTGTCAGGAAGAGGATTCTCTGCCTTGCTGTCATGAAACTTTCCGCCCTCGCCGTATCCGGGATGGTGTTTCTCCTGCTTCTTTTCTTTCTTTTCTTCTTTTTTCGGTTTATGTTCTTCTCCGATCTCTATGTTTTTTGCATCCTCCAGTCGGATCGTCAGTTCATACCCATGGATCCTCAACTCAATGGGATCACCCATAGGCGCATATTTCACTACTGTAACTTCAGTTCCCTGTATGAGGCCCATGTCCAGAAAATGCTGACGCAAAGCCCCGGAGCCGCCAACTGATCTGATCGTTGCCGTCTTTCCAATGGCAAGTTCACTTAATTTCATTTTCTATTTTCCTCCTCTGATATTAGCTTTAACTAACCTTCATTTGAAAACAAAAGCAACGGCAGGAAAAACCGTTGCTCTTTTCTTGCAGAAACAAATATAACACATTTCGCCGGAAAAGTATATAAAAATATCTTATTTTCCAAATATTTTTCACCTTCTTTCTTCCCTCTCCATGTGTACTTCCTTTGTCTCCCTGAGGGCCTCCTCCAGTCCTGTCAGAGCCGAAAACGGTGCAAACTGCGCCGCCCTGTCATGAAGGGACATCTGGCGGTGTTTTTTTGACACAGGATGGGGAAGGTTTATGATATCGTCGTATTTATGCGTTTCCTGCCAGCGGTTCTGTGCGCTGCTCATGCCTTATGACCTCCTATCCTGCTGTTTCTCTCCATGGCCGTTGCCCCTTCCTCCAGGTTCATTCCTTTCAGAATGGCGTTTTTTCCGTATTTCTTCTTAATATCCAGCATTGCCTCCTGAAGCCTGCGTTCCTTTCTCAGCGCTTCTTCCTCTTTTTTCTCCTTTGCCTCCCTCTCCCTGTAATCCGTGAAGAGATCAAGCTGCTCATAGGTCTGTTTTTTCACGGCAAAGGACTCCGGCACCACATGATTGGCAGTCACAGTAATCCTCCGCACAAGAAGATTCCTGTCCACGATCCTGTCAAAAAGCTCTGTGGCGTATTTGATAATCAGCTTTCCCGAGGAGCTCTGTCTTCCCAGGTTAATGGTTCCGTGAGCGTGTTTGGGAATTTTACGGCCGTAACGGTCTGTCGTGACTTCTCCCCTGTATGCCTTTCTTCTCTCAGGGTCAGTCAGATTCTCAATATCATACCCCACCGTAAGCACGATCTGATCTGTCACCAGTCTTTTATCCACAAGGTCAAGGGCCAGAAGGTCCGTCATCTCCCTTGTGACAAGTCTGGCCTTCTCCGCACTGTAGGGACACTGCAGGACCTGACCGGAGCAGATACTGTTATTCTCCGGCCGGTAGGCCTTTACATCTGCAATGGTACAGGGCTCATATCCCCAGGCGTGGTCGATAAGGAGCTCTGCGTTGATTCCGAACAGCCTGTACAAAAGCTCCTCATTGTGAAAGCTTCCCTCTTTCCCTACGGAACACCTGGCCACATCTCCCATGGTATACATACCGTTCTCCTGAAGCTTTCTGGCATATCCCGGCCCCACTCTCCAGAAGTCCGTAAGGGGTCTGTGATCCCACAGCAGTCTCCTGTAGCTCATTTCATCCAGGCAGGCGATCCTCACGCCGTTTTCATCCGGGGGAATATGCTTCGCCTCTATGTCCAGAGCGATTTTGGAAAGATACAGATTCGTCCCGATTCCCGCAGTCGATGTGATCCCTGTTGTTTTCCAGACATCCTGCACGATCTGCATGGCAAGCTCCTTTGCCGTCATTCTGTAGGTCCCCAGATAATGTGTGACATCCATAAATACCTCGTCAATGGAGTATACATGCATATCCTCAGGAGCCACATATTTCAGATAGATATCGTAAATTCTGGAGCTGTATTCCATATAGAGCGCCATTCTCGGAGGTGCGGCAAGATATCCCACTGCAAGCTGCGGGGAGGTCTTAAGCTCCTTTGCAAAAGCGGAGGTTCCTGTAAATTTCCTGTCAGGAGCAACCATTCTCCGCCTGGCATTTACCTCCTTCACCTTCTGCTCAACCTCAAAAAGTCTTGCCCTTCCGGAAATCCCATATGCCTTCAGGGAAGGGGAAACAGCCAGGCAGATGGTCTTTTCCGTGCGGCTGGCGTCCGCCACCACAAGGTTGGTAGTCAGAGGATCCAGTCTGCGCTCCACACATTCCACAGATGCATAGAAGGATTTCAGGTCAATGGCAATATATGTGTGTGTTCTTTCTCCCTTTCGCTTATCCATGAAAAAGCTTCTCCCCTTTACTGCTGTTTTACCATATAATTTTCTATCTTAAATTCCCTCAGCCATGCTTCAAATTCTTCCACAGGCAGAGGCCGTGAGAAATAGTATCCCTGTATGGTATCGCAGTTTACCGTCCTGATATATTCCATCTGCTGCTGAGTTTCGATTCCCTCAGCCACTGTGCTGATATGAAGCTTCTCCGCCATATCAAGGATACTTGCGATCACATCTCTCGCCCTGGAGGATTCCAGATTCAGGAAGAAGGAACGGTCAAGCTTCAGCACATCGATGTCAAATTCACGCAGAAGTGTCAGGGAGGAATATCCATATCCGAAGTCATCCAGAGAACACCGAAATCCGTTCTTATGGATCATCTGCAGGCCTTCCCTTGCCTTGTTCAACTGAGCGTTATCCAGGAAAAGCGTTTCCGTTACCTCAAATTCGATCAAAGACCTGTCTATCTGATATTTATCTGCGATTCTCACAAAGCTTCCAAGGAAGTTTTCATCAACAAAATGGCTTCTGGAAAGGTTGACGGATACCGGGAAAAGAGTTTCCCCCGCCTCCTTCCATTTTTTCATAAGGATGCAGACCTCCTCAAACACATATCTGTCCAGGATACAGATCTTTCCGTTTTTTTCCAGAAGAGGGATAAATTCTCCCGGAGAAACGATTCCCTCGTCCGGCAGACGCCATCTCACCAGCGCCTCCGCCCCTGACACGGCTCCGGAATTTATATTGACCTTCGGCTGGAAATAAATCCGGAACTCTCCCTTTACCAGGGATTCGTCAAAAAGACTTTCCAGCTTCCGCTCTCTCATGATCTTATCTGCAACCTTTTTGTCGAAATAGATGAGCTTTCCGATATCCTGGGGGGACTGATTCTTTACCACTGCGATGGTTCTGTCCTGAAGAAGGGTGAGATCGGAATCATTGTCCTCCACCAGGCAGGCTCCCATACGAAAGACCACATCACATCGGGGAATATCTGTATTTTCAAAAGAAATGACCCGGGCAAGCATCTCGCCGATGCGCAGGGAAACAGCCGACGGATTTTTTTCCTTCATGAGGATATAGTAGTGATCCATTTCTGTTCTGGCAACGATCTCATCCCTTTCCAGATAGCTCTGGAATACGGTATAAAAATACCTGAGCATTTTATCCCCTGTTTTGTCCCCCAGGGATGCATTGATTGCCTTGAAGTCCACACAGTCCAGTAAAATCAGCGTGTACTGATCTGCCTTTTTCTCCCTGCTCAGCTCCTGGTATCTCATGCGAAGCTCCGTCCTGTTGATTCCTCCTGTGATCTCATCCCGGAAAGCAAGGCGTTCCAACTCCCGTCCGTTTCTGAAATAGCTTCGGTAAAGCAGAGCCAGAAAAGCGAAAAAAATAAACAGTACAGCCAGAATACATCCGATCATCAGCCTGACATAACCGTCGGAAAAACCGGTGAAAAGGCTTGTGGGCATAATGGCCGCCATAACCCAGTCATAGTTTTCCTCTATTGCATAGCTGACATAATAGGTGATGCCCTTTTCTGAATGAAAAGAGAAGATCCCGTTTTTTCCTTCCTCAATCTCCTTCCACATGACATTTTCTTTTTTCTCTATATTTTTTTCATCCTTTATAAGGTCGGAGAAATCCATATCTTCAAGCCCCGGCTGTGAGGCGACCAGTATTTTTCCTGTCTTATCCATAATAAGGCTGATACTGTTTTTCTTCTGTAAGGTTCTGGTCACAAAAATGTTCCGCAGCCGTTCCGTTCTGTTTGCTCCCCAGAAGATTCCCACACTTTCTCCGTTCCTGTATATATTTTTTGCCCAGAAAACATATTCTCCCTGGATGTCAGAGGCACACTCCCCTCTGTCAAGAGCCGCCAGAAAACGTTCTGATTCCATCAGCCTGCGCATTTCCTCTGCTCTTCCCTCTGCCTCGCCTGATTCTGCTTTCATCGTATTCTGTATGTCGCAGACAGCCATATAGTCAAAGGAATAGATGTCTCTTTTCCTGTCGATAAAGCTCTGGGGATCGATATTGGCGTCTTCTTTTTCCAGAGCCTCCACAAGACTGATCATATTTGACTGGCAGTGTCCCGTTTCCATGCTGATCATATCTGAAATCTGCTCTGTATAATTTTTCACATAATCCTGGGAAATCGCAGCATCCTGCGTCTTCATATGGACAGTACTGAAAATGGCATAAATAATTACAATGGCAGCGATAATACTCAGGATCACTATATTTCGCCCTGTTTTTTTACGCATAGTATCCATGCTGTTGATATAGCCCCGATGCTCTTTTTGATAAGAATCTGTTTTCTTCATAGAAGTTTCTCTCCTTCGTATGTTACATATAAATTTATTATCAGTCCGGTTATTATTTTGGCACGGAAATTTATATTTTTAATGCAGAATGCTTCCTGTCCGGTACAGAAACTATTTTCCAAAGCTTGTACACGTTCTTTAATATCTCCTATTATATACCGAACCAGCAAAGATAACAATTACATTTTTCACATCTGCAGCTGCTTTCTCTTTCCCGTTGTGTTATTCTGTATCTGCGGTTTGAGACGCTCCCGGATACAAAAGCTATTGTATCCGGGCTTTTTCGTCCTCAAAAAATACCCGCATCTGACACCTGTTCCGGCAGAAAGGCTTACCCTTTCCTGCCGGATTTTTTCCGTATTTGTAACGATATTTATTTAACAAGGTCTATATCTGTATTTTTGCCCGATTTTTTTAATTTATGCGGTTCTATGAGGGAATTCCAAGGTTTTTTTGTGGTTTTTTGATTACTTTCTGTATTGTTTTGTTGCTATTTTGTTGTAATTGTAGTATACTCTAAAGTAACAATATTCCGTTATGCTCCTTAAACAGCATGGGAACGGATGCAAAATAAACATGTGGTATTTTCCACTGATTTTTTGTAAGGAGACACATTATGAAACGTTCAAAACGAATCGAAGCACTTGATGCGCGTCCTGTAAATCTGGACGGCTACATCAACGAATGGCCGGAAATGGGATTTATCGCCATGAGCAGTCCCTACGACCCCAAGCCGTCTGTCCGTGTTGAAAACGGTAAGATCACAGAGCTGGACGGCAAGCGTCGTGAAGACTTTGACTTCATCGACCAGTTTATTGCAGACTATGCAATCAATATCGAAAAAACCGAAGCCTCCATGGCAGTATCCTCCCTGGATATCGCAAGAATGATCGTAGACATTCATGTTTCCAGAAAAGAGATCCTGGAACTGATCTCCGGTATCACCCCTGCAAAAATGGCAGAGGTTATGAACCACCTCAATGTCGTAGAGCTTATGATGGGTATGCAGAAGATCCGCGCCAGAAAAACTCCCGGCAACCAGGCACATATCACAAACCTCAAGGACGATCCCGTTCAGATTGCCGCTGACGCTGCCGAAGGCGCTCTCCGCGGTTTCGCAGAGGAGGAAACCACCATGGGTGTTGCCCGCTATGCTCCTCTTAGCTCTATTGCCCTTCTGATCGGCTCCCAGGTAGGACGCCCGGGTGTGCTGACACAGTGCTCCGCAGAGGAGGCAACCGAGCTTGAACTTGGCATCCGCGGTCTGACTACCTATGCGGAAACCCTTTCTGTATATGGAACAGAAAAAGTATTTATCGACGGAGACGATACCCCGTACTCCAAAGCATTTCTCAACTCTGCCTATGCATCCCGCGGTCTGAAGGTTCGTTTCACCTCCGGTTCCGGTTCTGAGGTACTTATGGGAAGCAGCGAGAAGAAATCCATGCTTTACCTGGAATGCCGCTGTCTCTTTGTCACAAAGGGAGCCGGAAGCCAGGGAATCCAGAACGGTTCCGTAAGCTGTATCGGCGTTACAGGTTCCGTTCCGGCAGGTATCCGCGAAGTAATCGCAGAGAACCTTGTTGCAGCTCTTCTCGGCCTGGAGTGTGCATCCTCCAATGACCAGAGCTTCTCCAACTCCGATATGAGACGTACTGCAAGAACCATGCTGCAGTTCCTTCCGGGAACAGACTTCATCTTCTCCGGCTATGCGGCAGAGCCAAACTACGACAATATGTTTGCAGGCTCAAACTTTGATGCAGAAGATTTCGACGATTACAATGTTCTCCAGCGTGATATGCAGGTAGACGGCGGTCTGAAGCCGGTTACAGAAGAACAGGTGATCTTCGTGAGAAATAAAGCAGCCCGTGCTGTACAGGCTGTATTCCGCAATCTGGGACTGTCTCCGATCTCTGACGAACAGGTTGAAGCAGTTACCTACGCTCACGGCAGCAAGGATACCCTTCCCCGTGACGTAACCGCTGACCTTGCAGCAGCTGAAGACGTATTAAAACGCGGCGTCACAGGTGTGGACATTGTAAAAGCCCTTGCAGAGTCAGGCTTTGGCGATGTTGCTGAAAGTGTCCTCAATATGCTCAAGCAGCGTGTTGCAGGTGACTATATGCAGACAGCCGCAATCCTTGACAGAAACTTCCATGTATTATCCGGTGTCAACACCCCCAACGATTACATGGGTCCCGGAACCGGCTACCGCGTAGACGGCGAGCGCTGGGAAGAGATCAAGAAAATCCCCCATATCATCAACCCCAATGATATCTAAGAAAGGAGGAGGACTATGCAGATCAATGAAGAATTAATTAAACAAATCACCAATGCAGTATTAAGCCAGATGTCCCAGGCAGGGAACTCCTCCGCTTCTCCCGTGAAGCAGGCAGCCCCTGTTTCCGAAGTTCCTTCCTTTGCCGGAAAGGAACGGATCAACGAGGTCAGAACCTCCTATGCGGATTATCCCCGTGCAAAAAAAGGCACAGATCCCAAGGAAGTTGTGATCGGCGTAGGAGCCGCTTTCCAGAAGGAGATCAAAAAAACCATCTGCGGCATCCCGCTGGATGAGGTACTTCGAAATGTAAAAGCAGGAATCGAGGAAGAGGGAATGATCCCCCGTGTTATCAAGATCCTGGACACTTCAGATGTATGCTTTATGGCGCTGGAAGCAGCGAAATATTCCGGTTCCGGCATCGGCATCGGCATTCAGTCCAAGGGAACTACTGTCATCCACCAGAAAGACTTATATCCTCTTTCCAATCTGGAGCTGTTCCCTCAGGCGCCGCTCATGACTCTGGAAACTTATCGTCAGATCGGACAGAACGCAGCCAAATATGTAAAAGGAGAACAGGTCGTTCCGATTCCATGTACAAACGACCCGATGTCCAGACCGAAGTATCAGGTCAAAGCTGCCATTATGCACATTGCAGAAACAGAACAGCTTGACCCGTCAGTCGGCGCTGTGGAATGGGAGGGCAAAAGTTTGAAACAATGAAGTAGCGAGTAGAGAATAAATTTGAGCATCACAAATAAGCCATCGTTGTGGTGGCTAAAAATTGAATATAGACGCAACACCTAATCAGGAAGCTGGTGAAGGAGCATCTTTGATGAGATATCC
>DXXQ01000036.1 GCA_019416265.1 Clostridiales bacterium
GTGTCTTTCGCAGAAAGACGGGTTATATAAATGGCTATGTAAGGAAGACGGTAAAGAAAAGATAAAGATATACAACTAATGCATCAACTGTAAGATTGAAAAAAGCATCAATTCGAGAAAATATACAGAAATAATCCAGAATTATTGAAGATTAACAAAAAAAATAGAAAATACTCGTTAATTTATCCTAATTGACGGGAAGCAATTAATAAGGTATAGTAAATACATACAAAACGTGTGCGAACACGGAGGCGAATATGAGAGTAACGATTAAGAAAATTGCAGAAGTCGCAGGTGTATCTAGAGGAACTGTTGACAGAGCATTGAATGAGCGTCCGGGAGTCAAAAAAGACGTTGCTGATAGGATAAAGAAGATTGCCAATGATTTGGGATATAAACCGAATCCGGCTGCGAAAGCTTTGGCAGATAAGCGATATGTACATAGGAAGATGGGGATTCTTTTGATATCAGAGGGCAACCCGTTTTTTGACGAAGTACGCAGAGGTGTGGACGCAGCTCTGGTCATGCTGGAAGAATTTGGAATGGAGAGCACCATACGGACAATGAAAGGGTATAGTGTTGGAACACAGCTCAGACTATTGGATGAACTTGCAGCGGAAGATGTGAATGGAATCGTGTTGACACCTGTAAATGCGGAAGAAGTTGTTGAAAAGATTAAAGAACTGAAAGATAGAGGTATAGAGGTTGTAACTGTGAATTCTGATGTCCTGGGTTCCGGAAGAATGGCTTATGTGGGGTGCAAGATTAAAAAAAGCGGAAATGTAGCAGCCGGTCTGATAGGGATGATGAATTGCGGAAAGGAAGAACGATACGCGATTATCGGAAGCAGCGCTAAGAACCTTGCTGTGAAACAGAGGATACAGGGAATTGAGGATACTCTGAAACAGGATTATCCGTGGATTTCTGTTACGGATATTCTGGAAACAGAGGACAGTGATGAGATTGCTTATCAGAAAGTATCAGAACTTCTGGACAGAAGAGACGACCTCTCCGGAATTTGTTTTGCTGGAGCAGGACATGAAGGCGGAATTGAAGCAATTCTTCATAAAAAAAGAAAATTGAAAATTGTAGCATTCGACCTGACAGACGCGGTAAGGAAATTTTTGAAAAATGATGTGGTAAGCGCAGTTGTGTGTCAGGAGCCGTATAAACAGGGATACGATGCAGTAGATATTATGGGAAAATATTTAATATGGAATCAAAGACCAGAGAGGGAAATGAACCTTACAGAAATATCTATTGTGACAAAATACAGTGTTTGAAAAAAGATTTTAAATTACTCCTTTTGTAAGGAGTAATTTAATTAGATAATTCGTGTGCGGACACGTTGATTTAAGGAGGGAACGATTTTGACATCAAGAGAAAGATTAAAACAGACATTAAACCATGAAGAACCGGACAGGGTGGTTCTTGACCTGGGTTCAACCACTATTACAGGAATCAATGCAAATGCACTTGCAAAGCTTCGGACAGCCCTGGGATTGGAAGAACGCAAGGTCAAGATCAATGAGCCGCTGCAGTTGCTGGGAATGGTAGAAGAGGACCTGCGTCAGGCGCTCCATGTGGATGTTGTGGATATTACAAACAACATGACCATGTTTGGGTTTGAAAACAAGGGATGGAAACCATGGAGACTGCAGTCCGGACTGGACGTTGAGGTTCCGGAAAACTTTAACACAACTGTGGATGAAGAGGGAAACACCTATCTTTACGCCAAGGGCGATATGAATTATCCTCCGGCATCTGTTATGCCGAAAGACGGATATTTTTTCGACCACATTGAAAGAGGAAATATTCCGTTTGATGAAGATACCACAGGCGGAAGAGAAGATTTCAAAGACGATTTCGGCGTTTTCACAGATGAAGAGCTGAGACGCATTGAGGATCGGTGCAATTATTTTTACAACAATACAGAATATGGTTTGATCGGCGGCGGCGCCATTGCCGGACTAGGTGATTTTGCCCTGATTCCGGGACCAAATGTAAAGAATCCTAAAGGAATCAGAAATATTCCGGATTTCATGATGGCACATATGATCTGCCCGGATTATATCCATGAGGTTTATGAGTACCAGACAGAGGTTGCGCTGAAAAACGCAGAGTTATTTAAGCAGGCATGCGGAGATAAGCTTCAGGCGCTCATTATCTCAGGTACAGACTTCGGAACGCAGAATGGACCGTTTATGTCACTGGATTCTTTCAGGGAATTTTATAAACCATATTATAAAAAAATTAATGATTGGGTACATAAAAATACAAACTGGAAGACATTTTATCACACCTGTGGTTCCGTGGTGACTTTCCTTCAGGATTTCTACGAGATGGGCGTTGATATTTTGAATCCTGTACAGCTTTCAGCGCAGGGAATGGACGGTCATATGCTGAAAGAACAGTGGGGCGACAAATTTACATTCTGGGGCGGCGGTGTTGACACACAGAAAACACTTCCGTTTGGAACACCGGAAGAGGTTTATAAAGAAGTTACCGAGAGACTGGAACTGTTTTCCAAAGGCGGCGGCTTTGTATTTAACACTGTACACAATATTCAGGGACAGACAACAGCAGAGAACATGATGGCAATGTTCCGGGCAATTGAAGACTTCAACAACAGAAAATAAGAACTGAGGGGCGTGAAATGAATAAAGAAAAAATTAAACAGCTGACATCAAGAACGGAATTCAGCGTTCTGGCAGGTCTTGTGATATTAATCGTGATCATGAGTATTGCCAGTCCTTATTTCCTCACAACAGCAAATATTTTTAATGTACTGAGCCAGATTTCAAGATATGGAATTATTTCCGTAGGTATGGCGCTTGTTATTATCACCGGAGGAATCGACTTATCCGTAGGCTACGTAGTAGGTCTGAGTGCTACAATGGGCGCTTATCTGATCACAAATGTTGGGCTGCCGTGGCCGGTAGTTCTTGTGGCAGTTCTGCTTCTCGGCGTACTGATCGGAGGAATCAACGGATTTTTTGTAACCGTTGTAAATCTTCCGCCATTTATCGTGACACTTGCAATGTCAAAGATCCTTTCCGGATGTATCCTTCTCCTTACAAAAGGAATGCCGATCAGCTTTGAGACACCTCTTGCCGTACTTGGAAGCGGATATGTGGGAGCTGTTCCGGTTTGTGTAATCATTATGTTTGTGTGCATTATCGGAGGAACGATTTTTGCAGAGCGTACACAGACAGGACGAAATATTTACGCAGTGGGAAATAATGAGAGAGCAGCATGTCTCTCCGGTATTAAGATCAAGAAAACAAAAACTCTTGTATACATCATTTGCAGCGTGCTTTGCGCTTTCTGTGGAATCATCGTAGCCGGAAACCTTTACAGCGCGGACGCAACCTTAGGCGCAGGTTACGACATTGACACTATCGCAGCAGTTGTAATCGGCGGCGTTTCCATGACAGGTGGAGAAGGTTCTATCTGGGGCGCACTGATCGGAGCAGCGATCATGGGTGTTCTGAAAAACGGTTTTGTTCTTCTGAGCATTTCCTCATACTGGCAGACGATCGTGATCGGAATCGTTATCATCGTAGCTGTAACAATCGACCGTCTTCGTACAACAAAAAGAGCATAACGGATTATGAAAATCCGTTAAACAGACATGAATCATGTCTGAATAAAAGAAAAGGAGAAAAAACTATGCGGAAAAATTTAATGAAAAAGGTATTATGCGGTACAATGGCAGCAAGTCTTGTCCTGAGCGGAGGCATGACAGTAATGGCAGCAGAGGAAGCTCCGGCTTTCAACTACACACCAAAGGAAAATGAAAAAGGCGACGAGATCAAGATCGCGACTCTTCTTGTACAGAACAATCCATTCTGGGTAACTGTAACAGAAGGCGCTGAGGACGCAAAAGAATTTCTTGCAGATGAGAAATACAACTGTACTGTAGATATTATCACGTTTGATGATTTTGACGGACAGGAATTTGCAGAAGCCATCAACACCTGTGTTGTAAAAGGATATGATGCAATCTGTACCGTAGGTGTTGCTGACTCTATCGTTCCGGCTATCAACGCAGCTACAAAAGCAGGCATTCCTGTTTATACCTTTAACTCTGAGACAGAAAAAGAATCCGATAAAGTTGCTTTTGTAGGACAGGATTTATATAATGCAGGCGTTCTGGCAGGCGAGACTCTTTCTGAGATGATTGGCGGAGAAGGCGAAGTTGGTATTATTACCGGATATTACAGCGTTCATGCTCATGAATTAAGAAGACAGGGCGCAGAAGAGGCTCTTGGAAAATCTGAAGGAATCAAAATTGTAGGTGATGTAGAGAACCACGACTCCGGTGATGAAGCTTACACAGCAACAAAGAACTTTATCACAGCAAATCCTGACTTAAAAGGACTTCTTGTAACAGCAGGCGGACCTCACGGTGCAGCAAAAGCCATCGAAGAACTTGGACTTACAGATCAGATTTCTCTTGTATGCTTCGATACAACAGATGAAATCGTATCTTATATGAAAGACGGCGTTATCAAAGCCAGCATCGGACAGGATCCATATGGACAGGGCGCAGACCCGATCATTCTGGCATATAATCATGTACTGACAGGTGAGCCGGAAGTAACAGGCGACGCATTCACAAAGATGGATGTATATACACCGGACAACATTAGGGAATACTTCCCGGATTAATACAAAGCAGAATTTGCATGTGGATGCGCAGCTGGCTGTGCATCCACATCTGGCATATGGGGTGAAGCATGAAAAGAGAGATTATTTACAGTGTAAAAAATATTACAAAGCAGTTTCCTGGAGTAACGGCTTTGAAGGATGTGAGCATGGAGATTGAAAAAGGTGAGATTCTGGCTATTGTAGGTGAAAACGGCGCCGGAAAATCCACTCTCATGAACGTACTTTTTGGTGTGTATCCGCCAACAAAGGGGGAGTTGGTTTTTGAAGGAGAAAATATGCTGCCCTTTGATCCGCTGAAAGCACAGGAAAAAGGAATCGCCATGATCCATCAGGAGCTTTCCCTCTCCCCGGCCCTCAGCGTGGCTGAGAATATTTTTGTGGGAAGGCTTCCAAAAAATAAAATAGGAATGCTGGATAAGGAAACCCTTGGGCGGGAAAGTAAAAAACTCCTGCAGGAAGTCGGACTTGGAGATATGGATCCGTGGACGCGTATCAGGGACATTAATGTTTCCCAACAGCAACAGGTGGAGATTGCCAAGGCGCTTTCTCTGAACGCAAAACTTTTGATTCTTGATGAACCGACCTCTTCCCTGACTGTCACAGAAGCGGAAAAGCTCCATGAGATTATGATGTATCTGAAAAAACGGGGAATCACGATGCTTTATATTTCCCATAAGCTGGATGAGATCATGAAAATCAGCGACAGAATTATGGTATTCCGTGACGGCGAGCTTGTAAATAAGATGCTGACAAAGGAGACAACCATTGAAGAGATGATCGCAAGCATGGTTGGCAGGGAATATTCAGAAGGATATACAAAAAAATCCTACAAAACGGATTACCATGACGATATTATTCTGGAAGTAAAAAATCTGAATGTGAAAAATAAAGTTCATGATGTCAGTTTTAAGCTTCACAGAGGAGAGGTTCTTGGGATTACGGGACTGGTAGGAGCTGGACGAAGTGAAGTCCTTCAGGCAGTGTTTGGGGCAGATAAAAAACAGAGCGGAACCATCTTGGTTGAAGGAAAAGAGGTAAAGATCGATCATCCGTCTCAGGCGATAGCTCAGGGAATGGGACTGATCCCCGAGGGAAGAAAACAGCAGAGTCTGTTTCTTAAATTTTCCGTTAAGGAAAATATCACTATTGCCGCATTCCGGCAGGTTTTAAATAAGGCGGGGCTGTTAAGTACGGGAAGAGAAAATCAGACGGCGGAAGATTATTCCGCGAAACTTCGTGTAAAAACACCGACCATTAATCAGAAAATCGTAAACCTTTCCGGTGGAAACCAGCAGAAAGCAGTAATCGCCAGGTGGCTTATGACGAAACCGAAGATTCTGTTTCTTGATGAACCGACCCAGGGAATCGATATCGGCGCTAAAAATGAGATTTACCGCATTATAGAGGAACTGGCGGAGCAAGGGGTAAGCATTGTAGTCGTATCCAGTGAAATGCAGGAAACCATGAGCCTCTGTGACAGAGTGCTTGTTATGTATGAAGGCCGTCTTACGGGAGAACTTACCCATGCGGAGCTTTCACAGGAAACGCTCATGACATATATGTCCGGAAAATAGAGGTAACAGTAGGAGAGCTGCCTTTTGAAAAAGAGGGAGCTCTCGTTATTTTGAAACGCAGCTTCCGGGTTGCTGAAAAGTGTAGATTTTTTTGTTTTGTTCAAAGTATAAACAAGATATGAAAAAAAGAACAGAGTTTTTGAGGAAAAAGCCTTTTCAAACGGGAATCTATATGATAATATATATCTGGTATTCATTACTACATATAATGGAAAAGAGGACGATATAATTTGGGATATAAAATTGTGATAGATAGCTGCGGCGAATTATTAGAAGAATGGAAAGGCGATAAGCATTTTGAATCTGTGTCCCTGACACTTACGGTAGGGGAGGAGCATATCATAGACGATGAAACTTTTGATCAGGCATCTTTTCTGAAGAAGATTGCGGATTGTCCGGAATGTCCGAAATCCGCCTGCCCGTCACCGGAACGTTATATGAAGGCGTTTACATGTGAAGCGGATCATGTATACTGCGTGACTCTGTCTGCAGAGCTGAGCGGTTCCTATAACAGCGCTGTTTTGGGCAAAGATCTTCTGTTGGAAGACCAGCCGGAGAAGAAGATCCATATATTCAACTCCAGATCTGCATCCATCGGAGAAACTCTTATCGCTATGAAAATTCAGGAATGCGAAGAAGCAGGAATGGAATTTGAGACAGTTGTCACAACTGTGGAGGCTTATATTGAAGAGCAGAATACATTCTTTGTTCTGGAGAATCTGGAGACATTAAGAAAGAACGGAAGACTGAGCAAAGTGAAAGCTCTGGTTGCATCTGCATTAAAAATAAAGCCTGTTATGGGCTCCACTCCTGAGGGAACGATCTGTCAGCTTGACCAGGCCCGCGGTATGAACAAGGCCATGATCAAGATGGTTGACTATATTATGGAAAAAACAGTGGACAGTGAGAAAAAGGTTCTGGCTATCAGCCACTGCAATTGTCTGGCCCGGGCAGAGGTCCTCAGAGATGCCCTGTTAGAGAAAATGAAATTAAAGAAGGTTGTAATTCTGGACACTGCAGGCGTAAGCACCATGTATGCAAACGATGGAGGTATTATCGTCTGTGTATAAGCGGCTCTTTTCTTTTAGATAAAAATGTGCTATAATACGGGAAACTTGAATTCTAAAGGAGAAAGACCATGAGCCAGAAGAAAGTTGACGCTTATAAAAAAGAAAAAGCGAACCGCAGCCAGATTATCAAAAGAGAGAAAAGAATTCTTATGCTTGAGAAAATCATTGGCCTTGCGATTTGTCTGCTGGTTGTTGTGTGGATCGGATTTTCTGTTTACAGTAAGGCAACTGATAAGACAGAGACTGTAACGAAAGAAACAGTTCTTGATACCACAGCTCTTGACGAGTATACGGCGGGAATCAATTCTGAAGAGACTGCCGGGGAAGAGGATGCTGAGGAAGACACTGAAGCAGAAGAGCCGGAAACAGAAGACACAGCAGAATAAGAAGAAAAGGCCTGTTTCAGGCCGTCAGACGGAACAGCAAAAATCCCCGGGATATCCCGGGGATTTTCTGGTTAATGCATAATGAAGTCTGTATTCAGACCGTTATAAAATGATAATTAGCATTTTGTAACGTTAGCTGCCTGCATTCCACGTGCGCCTTCTGTTAAGTCGTATGTTACAGCCTGACCTTCTTCAAGGGATTTGAATCCTTCACCGTTGATAGCGGAGAAATGTACGAATACGTCTGCTCCGTCCTCACCTGTGATAAATCCGTAACCTTTTTCTGCGTTGAACCATTTTACAGTTCCCTTGTTCATTTCGTGTTACCTCCATAAAAAATAAAAAGTTAAAAAGCTTTTTTCTGGCGATAAAAAAATCACCAGATTTTACAGACTATATCATGTAAAAATATAATCTCTAAAAACTAGTGATTTTACATTAAATAATCTTTTAAAGATGTTATGATTATATATCCTGCAACTTTCTGTGTCAAGCATAAATGTAAATATTTCCATAGTACTGACAAAAAAAGACTTTATTAAATCAGGGTTATCGTGTATGATATACAATAGGAAAAAAGAAGGGAGATATAAGCATGGGTATTCTGATTCGCGGCGGACGCATGGTAGATGCGGCCACGGACACTGATAAAAAAGCAGACATCTATCTGGAAGACGGAGTGATCGTCGAAATAGGCGAAAAGCTGGCTCTGAAGGATAAAAAAAATGACAGAGTAATCGATGCAAAAGGCTGCCTGGTACTTCCGGGACTGATCGATCTGCATGTGCATTTCAGAGATCCGGGACAGACACATAAAGAAGATATAGAGACAGGTTCAAAGGCGGCGGCAAGAGGCGGTGTGACCACCGTAGTGGCAATGCCCAATACAACACCGGTTATCGACAGCCCTGACCGTGTAAATTATGTACACAATAAGGCTGCCCAGGTATCCGGTATACATGTACTCCAGTCCGGAGCGATCACAACAGGTGAGAAAGGGGAAGAACTGGCTGATATTGAAGGAATGGCTAAAGTCGGAATTCCGGCGCTTTCCGAGGACGGCAAGTCTGTAATGAACAGCAGTCTCTGCCGGGAGGCAATGAAGATTGCAGCGAAATATGACCTGCCGATTTTTGCCCACTGTGAAGACATCGATCTTCGGGGAAAGGGCTGTATGAATGAGGATGAGAATGCGGAACGTTTGGGACTTCCCGGGATCTGTAATGCCACGGAGGATGTGATCGCAGCGAGGGACATCCTTCTTGCGAAAGAGAACGGAGCGCGCCTCCATCTTTGCCACTGTTCCACCAAAGGAGTAGCAGAGATGATGGAAGTGATTCGCCAGCAGGGGATCAAAAATATCACAGCAGAGGTTTGCCCGCACCATTTTATCCTTACCTCCGACGACATTAAGAGAGACGATCCGAATTATAAGATGAATCCGCCTCTTCGAAAGAAAGAGGATGTGGAGGCACTGATCCAGGGACTGAAGGACGGATCCTTCCAGGTCATCAGTACGGACCATGCGCCTCATGCTGCAAAGGATAAAACAGGCTCCATGCGCACGGCTGCTTTTGGCATTGTGGGAATCGAGACAAGCTTTGCTCTTACCTACACAGCCCTGGTAGAAACAGGAATCCTGACTATGAAGCAGCTTGTGGAAAAAATGAGCTGGAATCCGGCACAGATTCTCGGTCTTGAATGCGGAACTCTGCAGGAGGGGCATCCGGCAGATGTGATCATTGTGGACACAGAGAAGGAATATACCATCAATAAAGATGAATTTGTATCCAAAGGGAAAAACACACCTTTTGACGGCTGGAAAGTAAAGGGAAAAGTTCTCTGCACTATCTGCGACGGAAAAATCGTATATCAGGATAAATGATTTGAAAATTAACATTCAGGAGGAAATATTATGATTAATAAACTGATTGAAAAAATCCAGAAAACAAACGCGCCTATCGTAGTTGGACTCGATCCTATGATGAACTACATTCCGAAACACATTCAGGAAAAAGCCTTCGCAGAATTCGGCGAGACTCTGGAAGGCGCTGCAGAGGCAATCTGGCAGTATAACAAAGGCATTGTAGATGCAACATATGACCTGATTCCGGCTGTGAAGCCTCAGATTGCCATGTACGAGCAGTTCGGGATTCCGGGACTTATGGCATATAAAAGAACAGTAGATTACTGTAAGGAGAAAGACCTTGTGGTAATCGGAGATATCAAACGTGGTGATATTGGTTCCACATCTGCTGCATATGCAGTTGGCCACCTTGGAAAAGTTCAGGTGGGAAGCAAATCCTACGCAGGCTTTGATGAAGATTTTGCTACCGTAAACCCATACCTTGGTTCTGACGGTGTGAAACCGTTCATCGAAGTATGTAAAGAAGAAAATAAAGGCCTTTTCATCCTTGTGAAGACTTCCAATCCGTCCAGCGGCGAATTCCAGGACAGAATCATCGAGGGACGCCCTCTTTATGAGTGGGTTGGAGAAAAGGTTGCCGAGTGGGGCGAAGAGCATATGGGCAATGGTTACAGCTACATCGGCGCTGTTGTAGGAGCAACTTATCCGGAAATGGGTAAGGTTCTCCGTAAGGTTATGCCGAAAACCTTCATCCTTGTACCGGGCTACGGCGCACAGGGCGGTAAAGGCGCGGATCTTGTCCACTTCTTTAATGAAGACGGACTGGGCGCAATCGTAAACTCCTCCCGTGGAATCATTGCAGCTTACAAACAGGAAAAATATGCGAAATTCGGGGAACTGAATTATGCAGACGCTTCCCGCGCAGCAGTGGAAGATATGATCGCAGATATCAGCGGCGCTCTGAACAGACGCTAGGAGGAAGCTATGAGCGAAAAGACAAAAGAAATTTGCAAAATTGTAAGTCAGGAGTGCATTGGCACAGATATTTACAGCCTGTGGCTCCAGACAGATAAAATTGCGGCAAACGCAAGACCGGGACAGTTTGTTTCTCTTTACTCCAGAGATGGAAGCAAGCTTCTTCCACGTCCGATCAGTCTCTGTGAGATTTATAAGGAGAACGGAAGAATCCGCGTAGTTTACAGAGTGACAGGCAAGGATACCGGAACAGAAGAATTTTCCCGTCTTCACAAAGGAGTGGGAATTGAGACAATGGGGCCTCTGGGAAACGGCTTCCCTCTTGAGGAAGTGAAAGGGAAAAAAGTATTTCTCATGGGCGGCGGAATCGGAATTCCTCCAATGCTGGAAACTGCCAAGGAGCTGGAGGCGGAAGCGACTATGGTCCTGGGCTACAGAGACGAGCTTTTCCTGAATGAAGAGTTCGAAAAGTATGGCAAAGTTTATGTGGCAACAGAGGATGGAAGCGCAGGAACAAAGGGAAATGTCATGGATGCCATTCGTGAGAACAATCTGGAGGCAGACGCGATTTTTGCCTGCGGTCCGGCTCCTATGCTCCGTGCGATCAAGGCTTATGCTCTTGAGAAAAATATTCCCTGCTGGGTTTCCATGGAAGAACGTATGGCCTGCGGCGTAGGCGCCTGTCTTGCCTGTGTATGTAAATCCAAAGAAGCAGACCATCACTCCCATGTACATAACAAGCGTGTGTGCAAGGATGGCCCTGTATTCCTGAGCACGGAGGTGGAAATCTGATGAATATGAGCGTAAATATCGCCGGAGTGGAATGGAAAAACCCGGTGACTGTTGCATCCGGTACCTTTGGGTCCGGCGCAGAATACAGTGAATTTGTAGATTTGAACAAGCTTGGAGCAGTGACCACCAAGGGCGTCGCAAACGTGCCCTGGGAGGGAAATGCCACTCCCCGTATCGCAGAGGTGAAGTCCGGGATGATGAACGCCATCGGTCTTCAGAATCCGGGAATCGATGTGTTCTGCGAAAGAGATATCCCGTTTTTACAGCAGTACGATACAAACATCATCGTGAATGTCTGCGGCCATGCGCCGGAGGAATATCTGGCTGTTGTGGAACGTCTGGCAGACCAGCCCATCGACATGATGGAAATTAATATTTCCTGCCCCAATGTCAATGCAAATTTCCTTGCTTTCGGCCAGGACCCCAAGCATGTGGAAGAGCTTACCAGAGAGATCAAAAAAATTGCAAAGCAGCCGGTGATCATGAAGCTGACACCGAACGTTACCGATATCGCTGAGATCGCGAGAGCTGCAGAGGCAGGCGGTGCTGACGCGGTTTCTCTGATTAACACCCTCACAGGCATGAAGATTGATATCAATCGCAGAACCTTCGCTCTGGCGAACCGTACAGGCGGCGTTTCCGGACCTTGTGTGAAACCGGTGGCAGTCCGCATGGTATACCAGGTTGCAAACGCAGTGAAGATCCCGGTGATCGGAATGGGCGGCATTGAGTGCGCAGAGGATGCGCTGGAATTCATCATGGCAGGTGCGACAGCCGTATCCGTGGGAACAGCTAACTTCTATAACCCGAATGTGACAATGGAAGTGATCAAAGGAATCGAAGACTACATGATCAGAAATGGGGGCGAAGACATCCACGAACTGATCGGATGTGTGAAATAAGTTAAGGAATCTTTATATATAAAAAGAAAGCTCCGAAAGCCATTACCCGGTTTTTGGAGCTTTTTGTAGTTTTATCCAGAACTGTTTTAAAACTTTGCGCCCTCTGGTGAGAACTTTGAGACTATTTTTTCTTGTGGAGTCTCCGGTAGGCCAGGGCGCTCATACCGCAGGCTTTCTGAAAACTCTGGGAAAAATAACTCTGGGAAGAGAAACCGGATAGTCTTGCTATGTCAGAAATCCGGTAGTCTGTATTTTCCAGAAGGTTTTTGCAAATTTCGATCCGCCTGTTGTTCAGATATTGAATCGGAGGAACGCCATAATAATTGGTGAATTTATGGGTCAGGTAATATTTATTCAGATGGCTGAGCCTTGACAGGGTGTCAAGTGTGATTTCCTCGTTGTAATTGGAATCAAGGTAATTTCGTATCATTTCACATTCACTGGAAGGCTGTCTTGAGGAAGTAATTGCCATAACAGAACCGGTGATGCGGTGAAGCTGGATGACAAGGCACTCCAGCATATGCTGGCAGACTTCTTCATAGCCGTCTGCCTTTTGGGAAAGCTCATGGAGCAGGGAGTAGAAATAAAAATGAAAGTCGGGATATTTGTTCTTGCAGTTTAGGATCCGGAAATTTTTGCGGTCAGGAAAAGAAAATCCAATGCCGTCAATGCCCACTGTATAGTAGCTTAAAGGTGATTTTTCGCTTGAAAATTCCGTATGATTTACATGGGGATTGATGAGGATCAGCTGATCTTTGGTGATGGGATACAAAGAATCATCCATCAGGAAATCGCCTTTTCCGTCTTTTACATAGATAAGCTCCGTGAAATAATGAGAATGGCGGATGTTTTTCCATTCTCCTTCATCCCTGGAGGAGGATGCCTCTACAAGGACTGCTTTGTTTGTATGTTCTCTGTGCGCATCGCTGGGAGCACAGAAATTAAAAGTAATCGTACCCATAAAAAGTTCCTTCCCAAATAAAGTAGGATTTGCGTATTTTCACAATACCATACAGGGGAAGAAATAGCAATAAAATTAAGGGGAGAGTTTGGTGGATGAATTGTCAAACATACTCTGGCGTTTTTGTATGTTTTTTGATAAAATTAAAGCAAGAAAAATACAAAGAAGGTGAGTGAAGGAGTCAAATGTCACTTACAAAAGAGAAAAAGAAATAGAGCATACATTTCGAGGAATCCTTTTATGCACGGAAGATGACGATACATAAGTTCAGGAAAGGAGAATCCTCGTGGGGAATCATACTATTTTTGACGATGTTTTCCGGACGATGCTGGAAAAAATGCCGGAGCTTGTTATTCCGTTAATCAATGAAGTTTTCGGCACGGAATATCCGGAAGATGTTTCAATTATTCAAAAGAGAAACGAGCATGAGACAAAAAGCGGCGAGATCATTACAGATTCCCATCTGTTTATCAGGAACAGGGTTTATCACATGGAATGCCAGAGTACCGGTGATCCCACAATGGTCATCCGTATGATTGAATACGATTTTGCCACAGCTCTTGAATATGCACAAAGAGAAAACGGAAAAGTCCGTATATATTTTCCACATTCCTGCGTATTATATCTTCGTGGGAAATATGGCGCAGATATGCTGGAGATGGAAATAGTGATGCCGGATGGCAGGACACTGGAATATCATGTGCCTATCATTCGGATGGAACAGTATACGAGAGATGTACTCTTCCGAAAAAAACTGCTGTTTCTGCTTCCGTTCTATGTCATACGCTACGAAAAGCAGAAAAAAGAACTGGAAGAAAATACAGAGAAACTGGACAGCCTGCTGTCCGAGTACCGTCTCATCGAAAAGCATCTGGAAGAAGAGCTTCTTGATAAGGGAAAGGAAAAAGAATACCGGGATTTAATTGAGCTTATTATCCGAATCGCCGACTACATTTTCGAGGATTCGGGAAAAGCAAGAAAGGGAGTAGGTGATGTTATGGGCGGAAATGTACTGGAACTGGAATCTGACCGACTGATTCAGCGCGGAGAGGAACAGCAGGCGCTGAAAACCGCACGCCTGATGCTGATAGATGGGAAATTATCATTGGAAGAAATTTCTCGTTTTTCGGGGCTGGAACCGGAAAGGATTAAGCAGTTAAAAAGGGAAGAGAACCTGTAATAAAAAGATGATATATGGAAGAAACAGATCGGGCAGAAAGCTCCGGTCTGTTTTTCTCTATCCTGAAATTCCGGCATAAAGCAAAAAGGCAAATGAAAAATTTTAAAAATATGTGGGGAGTCAAAGTTCCTGTCTTTGTTCTGACGTACCAAACAGCAGGTTGAGGGCAGAGCTGGCAATGGAAGTGTTGAACAGCAAAATATGATTTTTAGAGAAAATCACAGACAGCATGATAACACAAAAAAGGCTTTATCCAACTTATCAAGCGTGGGAGAAACCGATGAAAGAGACAGAAAAAGCACTTAAACATAAAGGAACTTTCAGGATGTTTTGGGGTTGGAGATACGAAAATAAGGGGATTTTTGCATAATCCATATAATAATTTTACGGTTAGAATTGGAAATAGTCTGCATACTCACAAAGTAAGATTAGATAAATGGCCGAATAATCAAGTTGTAGAGTAAGAAAAGGACTATTTGACAGTTTTTCATACATTTTTAAACAAGTTCCTTGATTGAAATAACAGGAAATATATGATAAAATTGAGAAGATTTAATAGGTGTTTTTCCGATTTTGCTAGGAAAGGGGGCAGTGATGGGCAAATCACTTAACAGGAAAGAATTAGGGAATGGTATATCTCAAAGAAAAGACGGATTATATCAAGCCCGATTTATCAATCGTTTCGGTAAAGGACAGACAATTTATGCAGAAACTTTAAATGAGGTAAGACATAAGTTGTGAACCGAACAGTATAATGATGAAAAAAGAATTAATAGTCTGAAAGGTCAAAAATTACAAAAACAGGAAAATATTCTAAAAGGTAAAACTGTAAAGAAAGAATTTCAAAATCTTGCAGAAACTTTTGAGACATGATACATTACAAATGATAATGGACTTGTATTGCCATGGAACAGAAGATACGCTGTTCTTGGAAATGGAAAAGTTCGAGAAATGGTATAGTTGAGTGTGAAATGGTGTAGTAGGGGATAATAGAAAATAAGGGCGAAAAAAGCCTATAAATACGGAGGTTTTAAGAAATATGGAAGCATACAAACAGGAATTTATTGAATTTATGGTAGAAAGCGATGTTCTGAAATTTGGTGAATTTACTTTAAAGAGCGGTCGTAAATCCCCGTTCTTTATGAACGCAGGCGCTTATGTAACAGGCTCTCAGTTAAAGAAACTGGGCGAATACTATGCGAAAGCGATCCATAATACTTATGGCGATGATTTTGACGTATTATTCGGACCTGCTTACAAGGGAATTCCCCTTGGCGTAGTAACAGCGATCGCTTACAGCGAATTATATGGTAAAGAGGTTCGTTACTGCTCAGACCGTAAAGAAGAGAAAGACCACGGAGCAGACAAGGGAAGCTTCCTTGGAAGCAAATTAAAAGACGGAGACCGTGTGATCATGATCGAGGACGTTACCACTTCCGGTAAATCTATGGAAGAAACTGTTCCGAAGGTAAAAAATGCAGCAGATGTAACCATCGTCGGACTGATGGTTTCCCTGAACCGTATGGAAGTCGGCAAGGGCGGAGAGAAATGTGCCCTTGACGAGGTAAAGGAGCTTTACGGATTTGATACTGCAGCAATCGTATCTATGGATGAGGTAGTAGAATACCTTTATAACAGAGAGTGCCAGGGAAGAGTCATTATCGACGATACCTTAAAGGCAGCCATCGATGCATATTACCAGCAGTACGGCGTAAAATAAAAGAGCACAGGCTAGCTTCAGGAGGAATGACTTTGAACGAAAAAATATATAAAACAATGTCGATTACCGGAGGCGGCAGTATTGCGACTGGTATTGTCGTTCTGGTGACAGGAGTTACCGCCGGAATTCTTATGATCATAAGCGGAGCGAAGCTTCTGAAACGTAAAAATGAAATTTTGTTATAATCAGACCGGAAGGCCGCACGAGAGTCGTGTGGCTTTTTGGCATTGGTTAGGGGAGCGCATTTGAAAAAAGAAACAAAAAAAATCATTCGGGGGATGGGGTGTTTTTTCTTCGCCGTATATGTGGCTCTGCTGATATACATTCTGTTTTTTGCTGAGGAGTATGGAAGGCTTGGGGCAGTGGAACGTGAATATCGTTATAATTTTGTTCCATTTGCAGAAATCCGCAGATTCTGGGTATACAGAGAGCAGCTTGGAACCTTTGCGTTTTTGAGTAATATTGCAGGTAATATCGTTGCCTTTCTTCCCTTTGGGTTTATACTTCCCATTATAACAGGGAAGATGCGCAGCGGATTTCTGATCATCATGTCCGGATTTGGACTGAGTCTTACCGTGGAAAGCATTCAGCTTATATCGAAAGTGGGATGCTTCGATGTTGACGATCTGATATTAAACACACTGGGAGCAGCCATTGGCTATTTCCTGTTTTTTATCTGCAATTATCTAAGGAGGAAGCGTTATGGCAAAAAGATATAGATACGCTTTTGTGAAAAAAAAAGAAGCCGGTAAAGGCAAGCTTTCCACGGGACTGGCAGCAGCTTCCCTCCTTCTATTCGGGGCTGCGGTGATGACGGCCTTTTTTCTGGAAGGAAAGCTTGGATTCCTGGTGGGAGGCATTGGCCTTTTTGCCATGCTGCTATCTGTTTACGGCTTCATTATGGGGCTTTCCAGCTTTTCTGAGGAAGACAGAAATCACAAAACAAGTATTATCGGTTCCATTGCCAACGGAATCATTATGGTGGGGTGGCTTGGAATTTTTCTGATGGGGGTATCATAAGAAATGAAAGATATGGAACGCTTGAAAAAGCAGATGGACTTTATTCTGGAAGTCGATAAGGTGAAAAACATTTTCCGCCAGACCTATCTGTCAGACGGAAACCGGAAAGAAAATGATGCGGAACACTCCTGGCACCTGGCGCTGATGGCAGTTCTTCTGAAGGAATATTCCAATGAAGAGGTGGATCTGGGCAAGGTGGTGCCCATGGTGCTGATTCACGACCTGGTAGAAATCGACGCAGGGGATACCTATGCCTACGATGAGGCAGGCGCAGCGACGAAAGAGGCAAGAGAGAAAAAAGCGGCAGACCGGATTTTCAGTATTCTTCCTCAGGAGCAGGGAGACTGGCTTCGGGAACTCTGGGAGGAATTTGAAGCCTACGAAACAGCGGAAGCGAAATTTGCCCATGTGCTTGACAATTGCCAGCCTATGATGCTCAACGATGCGGCCAACGGCAGAAGCTGGGCAGAGCATGGAGTGAAAAAAAGCCAGATTTATAAAAGAAACAGACATACGAAAGAGGGCTCGGAAAAAATCTGGGAGTACATGCAGGAAGTGGTGCAGAAGCACATTGATCAGGGGCATATCATCGACGATATGTAATAACGAAATATGCAAGGAAAATAAACAGGAACAGGAGAAAACAGTTTGGACGAATTAATTAGGGAGCGCTTTGCGCTGGCGAAAGAGCGGATCATGGAAATTCCGGGGGAAAATGCCGTGCCGGAGCCTTACCGCGATTTTTTTGAAAAAGAGGCGCAGTTTTTACAGAAGACCTTTGAAGTTCTGGAAGAAGATTTTGAGAAAAAAACTTTGGAGGAATTACAGAAGCAGAACCATGCTCTGTATGAGGATGTGCTTGAGGAAAATTATGAAACTTCTTACGGAAATCCGGCGTACGCACAGAAGATGCTTGGAGAATACGGAAAGGATTTTTCCTTCCTTTATGCGGAGCTTCACGGTGCGATCGCCTATGCCTTTGAGCGCAAAATGTGGGATTATACTGTAGGACTTGAATTGTTTCTTGAGGTATATTCCGCCTTTGGACAGGAAGAGATTCCTCAGGAGAAACAGGTGAAAGACATCCTTGTTTCTTATGTAAATGACTACTGTCAGGACATGATGGAGCAGCGGATTCGCGAGGGTGTTGACCCGGAACTGGATTTCGCGACAAAGATCATTATGGAATCAGATCTTTCAGATCTGCGTTATTTATACAAATATGGCGAATATGTTTCCGAAAACGAAATCGGAGCAGCCGGCTTCTTAAATTCCCTTTCTCAGGAAGAAATCGATGCTATGGCAAAAACCTATACGGAAGGATACCGGATTGGTTTCATTATGGGAAGAAAGGACATCACAAAGAAGAAGAGTGTAAACATCAGGTACAACCTTGGCTTTGAGCGTATGGTACGGGCCGCGATCCTTAATTTCCGTGAGATCGGTCTGGAGCCGGTTATTTACCGTCATGCTTCCCATGCAGTAAATAAAAAAGACCACCAGCGTATCGGTTATACGGGAGGAACGGCCAATCCCCAGTTTGACTATGACCACAGACAGGACAGCGCACTTTTCCTGGACGCGGACTTTGTACAGCGCAAGCTCCGTGCAATGCAGACATCCTATGAACTGTATAAAGAGCTGGCTGCAGTACACGGCGGTCCTGCGTGTATCGACGTATTCGGTGAGAAGCCTTTTTCACCGGTGAGCAAAAGGGAAAGTCTGAGCCATTCTGAGGCGCAGCAGAAGCTTGAAGTGGAACTGAGCAGTGAGTCCGGTCAGATTGTAAACCGTTATATCAGAGGAGACGAAAGAAGCTTCTGTATCATTGCCTATCCCCTTCCTGAGATCGGGGGCAGCTATGAGGAGATTTTCCGTGAGATCGTAAAGATCAATACACTTGATTATGAGAAATATCAGAAGCTTCAGCAGACCATTATTGATACTCTGGATAAGAGCGAATGGGTAACAGTCAAAGGCCGCAACGGAAATGAGACAGATTTGATCATTCATCTTCATGAGCTGACAGATCCACAGAAACAGACCAATTTCGAAAACTGTGTGGCAGACGTAAATATTCCGGTGGGAGAAGTGTTTACCTCTCCGGTTCTTGCAGGCACAGGCGGGGTTCTCCATGTGAAAAAGGTTTATCTCCGGGGTCTGCAGTTCCGTGACCTGAAGCTTACCTTTGACTGTGGACAGGTTATCGACTATACCTGCTCCAACTTTGAGGATGAGGCGGAAAACAGGAAATATATTGAGGACAATGTCCTCTTCCATCATCCGAAGCTTGCCATGGGCGAGTTTGCCATCGGAACCAATACGACAGCCTATGTGGCAGCTCAGAAATACCACATTGAAGACAAGCTTCCCATTCTGATCGCAGAAAAAATGGGGCCGCATTTTGCAGTGGGCGACACCTGCTACAGCTGGGCGGAGGATACGCCTGTTTACAATCCGGATGGAAAAGAAATCATAGCAAGGGACAATGAGATTTCCATCCTCAGAAAAGAGGACTTGAATCTTGCTTACTATGGATGCCACACAGATATCACCATTCCGTATGACGAGCTTGGCTGTATCTGTACCCTTGACGATAACGGAGAGGAAACAGAAATTATCCGTGACGGACGTTTCGTGCTTCCCGGAACAGAAGCCCTCAATGAGCCATTTGAAGAATAAATAAAAAAACGGCAGAGAAAAAAGTGATTCCAAAAAGTGTTAGGTAATCAAATTTTTTCTTTGCCGTATTTATGTTGACAGAAAAAGGGAATCTTAGTAGAATCTACGGGTAGAGACTTATAAAACCTATAATATATACAAAAGGAGAGCTATTATGGCAAAAGTTGGAATTGTGATGGGCAGCGACTCAGATATGCCGGTCATGAGTAAGGCGGCAGATATCCTGGACAAACTTGGAATTGATTATGAAATGAAAATTATTTCTGCACACAGAGAACCGGATGTGTTCTTTGAGTATGCGAAGACAGCAGAAGAAAAAGGCTTTAAGGTAATCATTGCGGGTGCAGGTATGGCAGCGCATCTGCCTGGAATGTGCGCGGCAATTTTCCCAATGCCTGTAATCGGAATCCCGATGCACACGACGTCACTGGGAGGAAGAGACTCTCTTTATTCTATCGTACAGATGCCTTCAGGAATTCCTGTGGCAACTGTGGCGATCAACGGCGGAGCAAACGCAGGTCTTCTTGCAGCGAAGATCCTTGCAACCTCAGACGCGGAACTTCTGGAACGTCTGAAAGCATACAGCGAAGAGCTGAAAAAACAGGTTGAAGCCAAGGATGCGAGACTTCAGGAAGTCGGATATAAGAATTACTAAGATTACAGGAAACAGTAACCTGTTAATTTTTGAAAATACCCAATCATAAACATACGCAGGAGGATATTATGGATTACAAGAGCGCAGGAGTAGATATTGAAGCCGGATATAAGTCCGTAGAATTAATGAAAGAGCATGTAAAGAAGACCATGCGTGAAGAAGTTCTTGGAGGTCTTGGCGGATTCTCGGGAGCCTTCTCTCTGGCAAAGATCAAAGAGATGGAAGAGCCGGTATTATTATCCGGTACAGACGGATGCGGAACAAAGGTGAAGCTTGCCATGATCATGGACAAGCACGACACCATCGGTATCGATGCAGTTGCCATGTGCGTAAACGATATTGCATGTGCAGGCGGAGAGCCGCTGTTCTTCCTTGATTACATTGCATGCGGCAAGAACTATCCTGAAAAAATCGCTGAGATCGTAAAGGGTGTTGCAGAGGGATGTCTTCAGTCTGAAGCTGCCCTGATCGGCGGAGAGACAGCAGAGCATCCGGGACTTATGCCGGAGGAGGATTATGACCTTGCAGGCTTCGCAGTAGGTGTCTGCGATAAGAAGGATATGATCACAGGCGAAGCTCTGGAAGCAGGGGACGTTCTCATTGGTATGGCTTCCACCGGTGTTCACAGCAACGGTTTCTCTCTTGTACGTAAAGTGTTTGAGATGTCCAAAGAGTCCCTGGATACACATTATGAGGAACTGGGTACAACTCTTGGAGAGGCTCTTCTTGCACCGACAAGAATTTATGTAAAAGCATTAAAGAGCGTGAAAAATGCAGGTGTTCGCGTACACGCATGCAGCCATATCACAGGCGGCGGTTTCTACGAGAACATTCCGCGTATGTTAAAAGAAGGAACAAAGGCAGTTGTAGAGAAAGACAGCTATCCGGTACTTCCGATCTTCAAGTTAATGGCGAAGGTAGGAAATATTGATGAGCAGATGATGTACAATACCTTTAATATGGGCCTGGGCATGATTATCGCTGTAAATCCTGCAGATGTGGATAAAGCCATGGAGGCGATCAAGGCAGCAGGAGATACCCCGTATGTAGTCGGACATATTGAAGCAGGAGAAAAGGGAGTGACCTTATGCTAAAAGTCGGTGTACTTGTTTCCGGCGGAGGAACCAATCTCCAGGCAATTCTGGATGCCATTGATAACGGTGAGATCACCAATGCACAGGTGAGCCTTGTGATCAGCAACAATGCCGGAGCCTATGCTCTGGAAAGAGCGAAAAACCACAAGATCGAGGCTGTCTGCATTTCTCCGAAATCCTATGAAAACAGAGAAGAGTTTCACAAAGCCCTCCTGGAGAAGCTTCAGGAGAGCGGGGTAGATCTTGTTGTTCTGGCTGGATTTCTGGTTGCAGTCCCGGCTATGATCGTGGAGGCGTTCCCCAACAGGATCATTAACATTCATCCGTCTCTGATTCCGTCTTTTTGCGGGACAGGCTATTACGGGCTGCGCGTACATGAAGGCGCTCTTGCCCGCGGTGTGCGTGTGACCGGCGCAACGGTTCACTTTGTGGATGCAGGAACAGACACAGGTCCGATCATTCTGCAGAAGGCTGTGGAAATCGATCCGGAGGATACACCGGAAACCCTTCAGAGGAGAGTAATGGAGAATGCCGAATGGAAGATTTTGCCGAAAGCCATCGATCTGATTGCAAATGGCAGAGTAACAGTGAAAGACGGCAAGGTTGTTATAGAACAGTAAAGACGCGGACATACAGTCTGTGTGCCTGCAGATAAAGGAGTAAAATACATGAAAGTTTTAATCGTAGGAAGCGGCGGACGCGAACATGCAATTGCATGGAGCGTGTCCAAAAGCCCTAAAGTAGATAAAATTTACTGTGCGCCGGGAAATGCCGGAATTGCGGAGCTTGCCCAGTGTGTAGACATTGGTGCTATGGAGTTTGACAGACTGGCTGATTTTGCCCAGGAAAACGCAATTGACCTGACGATTATCGGTATGGACGATCCTCTGGTAGGCGGTGTGGTGGATGTATTCGAAGAGCGTGGTCTTAAGGTTTTCGGACCGAGAAAGAATGCGGCTATTCTGGAAGGCTCCAAGGCTTTTTCCAAGGATCTCATGAAGAAATACAACATTCCTACTGCCGGATATGAGAATTTTGACGATGCGGAAAAAGCGCTGGAATATCTTCGCACAGAAGCGAAATTCCCCATCGTCCTCAAGGCTGACGGGCTTGCCCTCGGCAAAGGCGTTCTCATCTGCAATTCTCTTGCAGAGGCAGAGGAGGGCGTAAAAGAGATCATGGAAGACAAGAAGTTCGGCAGCGCCGGAAATACCATGGTGATCGAAGAATTCATGACAGGCCGTGAGGTATCTGTTCTCTCTTTCGTAGACGGAAAGACAATCAAAACCATGACTTCCGCCCAGGATCACAAACGGGCAATGGATGGAGACCAGGGCCTGAATACAGGGGGAATGGGAACATTTTCTCCAAGTCCGTTCTATACAAAAGAGGTAGATGAATTCTGCCGGAAATATGTATATCAGCCTACAGTAGATGCAATGGCAGCAGAAGGCCGCCCGTTTAAGGGAATCATTTTCTTTGGACTGATGCTTACACCGGATGGGCCGAAGGTTCTGGAATATAACGCCCGTTTTGGCGACCCTGAGGCACAGGTAGTTCTTCCGAGAATGAAGAATGACATCATCGAGGTGATGGAAGCCTGCGTAAACGGTACTCTGGATCAGATTGATCTGCAGTTTGAGGACAACGCGGCAGTCTGCGTAGTTCTTGCAAGCGAAGGATATCCTGTGAAATACGAAAAGGGCATTCCGATGTACGGCTTTGAGAACTTCAAAGACAAGGAGGGCTACTACTGCTTCCACGCGGGAACCAAGCTTTCTGATGGCCGGATCGTCACAAACGGCGGGCGTGTAGTCGGAATCACAGCTACAGGAGCAGATTTGAAGGAAGCAAGAAAGAATGCATACGAAGCTACAGAGTGGCTGAATTTTGCAAATAAATATATGCGTCACGACATCGGCAAAGCCATTGACGAAGCATAAAGAAAAGAAACGGAAATAAGAGAAGTTTTACTTTAAAAAAGGCAGTCCGGCTTAGGAGAAAGTCGGGCTGCCTCTTTACTTTTTGCCTGTTTTATTATAAAATAATATATAACTGTGGTATTACGAAAGTGAGACATACATGGGAAAAGAAAAAATTACCTCCGCTTATGTGCGGGAAAGGCTGAAAGAGAATGAAGATGCCGGGTATCGGGTCTTTCACAGCAGACTGGTGCCGGAGACTGAGAATATACTGGGGGTACGGCTTCCTGTTTTGCGTAAATTAGCGAAAGAGATCGGGAAAAATGACTGGCAGGAGTGGTTTGAAGAGGCAGAGACTTTCTATTATGAGGAGACAATGCTGAAAGGACTTGTGGCAGCGACAGCGAAGCTTTCCTGTGAGGAGAGGATTGTCCGGATCCGGCAATTCGTGCCCCGGATTGACAACTGGGCAGTATGCGACAGCTTCTGCAACAGCCTGAAGGATGCCGGGAAATATCCGGAGCTGTACTGGGATTTTCTGGAGCCTTACTTTACTTCTGATGAGGAATATGACGCAAGATTCGGAGCAGTCATGCTCCTTAGCCACTTTGTAAAAAAGGAGTGTCTGAAAGAGAGCGTCAGCCGTCTGGAGCTTGTTCATCAGGAGGGGTATTACGCAAAGATGGCGGTGGCATGGGCAATTTCCGTATATTTTGCGGCATTTCCCCAGGAAATGTATGAGTATCTGGTTAAGTACCACAATCTGGATGAATTTACTTATAAGAAATCATTACAGAAAATTTTGGAATCCTACAGGGTAACCGGGGATATGAAAAATAAAATCAGAGAACTGAGACAGAGAGGATAAGATTATGGGAATCAGCAAAGAGGACGCAGTAAAAGAATTACAGAACAGAGACGTTGTTTACGTTGCCTATTCACAGGCAACCAAGCTTCCTTATGTAAAATGTGATGAGGAAAGCTACAACGACCAGGCATGGATTTTTTCCACCCAGGAAGGAATCAAAGAATTCGGAAAGAAGCTTCTGGAAGACAAGATCCTGCTCATGGGAATGAAATTTGAAAAGAAAGACTATCCGAGATTTTACGGAACCTTATATGCCATCGGTGTAAATACTGTTGTGTGGGTAGACGGGGAGGAACAGGTTGAGGTTGACCTTCAGGATATCGCGAAACAGGTGGATATGAGCAAAATAGAAGAAGCCAAAAGACCTCTTCTGAATTCGACCTTACAGCTTTCCGGTATCTATTTTATGCAGGAGCTTCGCCGTCCGGTGAAACCTGAGGAGCACGGAAACATTCGTGAGCTTGAGGAGGAATTTCTGGTAAATATCAAGAAATCCGAATATCTGGTTGCAATGGATGTAGATCCTGAGGATCCGAAGAAGATCAATATTCCATATCTGAAAAATAAAAAAGAAGAAATCCTTCAGCCGGTATTTTCAGATGTAATGGAACTGGAGAAATTTACAAGAGGTAAGAAGCTTCGTGTAGCAAAGATCCCATTTGCCAAGCTTCCGGAGCTGATGATGGAACAGGCGGCTGCTTATGTGGTAAATCCAATGGGCTTCAATCTTGTGCTTAACAGAGACCAGCTGAAAAAAATCCTCGGATAATAAAAATATCAGGATAGCAGAAAATCCAGGCTCATGAAGTTTGAAACAAAAAGCAATATTGTTATAAAAAATACGGGTAAACCTTGAACCGGAGGTTTACCCGTATTTTTCTTGGAGAAATCTGTAATAGCAAAGCAGAGGAAGGAATCATATAGTATTGAGAAACGAATTATTTCAGGAGACTGTAAATATGGTATGTTCTAATACGGTTGATTATTCTAAAATTTCAGGGGAACGGATTCTCCCCTTTAAATTTACTTTAAACACAGAAAAGTCCATCCTCCTTCCGGGACCTGGTGAAAATCAGAGATTCTGTTACGATGTGGAAGGCGTGGGGGAAGATAAACCGCAGTTTGCGGATCTGAGCCACTTCCTTTTGGGAATCTGTAAAGACATCACCCCGGAAGATCTTCTGGAAGTCACAGTTGTGATCGACGGGATTCCCCAGAAGGTGGAACTTGGCAAAAACGTGGAAATACGAACGGAAGAACATCCGGATCCGCCTACCGGATGTATCGGCATTAAATTTGATTTTGGGCTTGATAAGGTGGACGGCGAGATGGAAGTGTGCTTCACCCTTGCGCGGACCTTTGCTGTTGGTCCCGTGAACGTCTGTGTTTTCGGTGGGAATGTGACAGCTTCCGGGCTCTCCATCTGCGGACCTGTGTGCGGGGAATCGCCGTCCTGTGATTCCGTATTTTTTCAGAAGGAAAACGTATGCGTCCCTGTGACCGTGACACCATTTGCCACACCGGGAGAAGCCACAGTCAGATGCTGCAATCGTCCTGTGGTGCGGCCGGGAGCAATGTGCCCCAATGGAGAACGAACCTGTACGTTTACAGTAAGCCAGCAGCTCTGCATTGAGGTTCCCATCAGCTTCGGTGCAGATGTGAAAACCGGTCCAGCTACTGTTCAGTGCGGCGAGGTGACAGAGACGCCATGCGATTGCAGCAGCGATGAGACTGCGGAAGAGAGAAAAACGGCAAATCTGATGGATGTGATCGGATACAGAAGAAAAAGATAAAAGAAATCAATAAGAGGAAAGTGACAGAATTGTCACCATAAAATTCACCCCGGAGTCATGTGGATAAGATATAATAAAGCCATATAGATTAGGAGGGATAAATGGAAATTTTGCGATGTGAACATCTTTCAAAAATATACGGCTCCGGGGACACGAAAGTACACGCATTAAATGATGTGAGCTTTTCTGTTGAAAAGGGTGAATTTGTCTCCATAGTAGGACCTTCAGGGTCAGGCAAATCCACCCTTATCCACATCCTGGGTGGGGTGGACAAACCTACGGAGGGAAAGGTCTTTATTGACGGTACAGATATTCACAGTCTCAATGAGGACAGGCTGGCAATTTTTCGACGCAGGCAGATTGGGCTTATCTATCAGTTTTACAATCTGCTGCCGGTTTTGAATGTGGAGGAAAATATTGTGCTTCCCCACCTTCTGGATGGCAGAAAAATGGACAGGGAGCGGCTGGATGCAGTTGTGAGCCAGATGGGACTGGAGGATCGAAAGCACAATCTTCCGGGACAGCTTTCCGGCGGACAGCAGCAGAGAGTTTCCATAGGGAGGGCTCTGTTTAACAGACCTGCAATCATTCTGGCAGATGAGCCCACGGGAAATCTTGACCGAAGAAACGGGGA
The DNA here is from genome assembly GCA_019416265.1 of Clostridiales bacterium. Taxonomy (GTDB): domain Bacteria; phylum Bacillota; class Clostridia; order Lachnospirales; family Lachnospiraceae; genus Blautia_A. Next base: position 26,770 of record DXXQ01000036.1, read on the forward strand.
GGAGATCATAAGGCTTTTAAAAGAATCCAACCGCGTTCAGAAACAGACTCTGCTGCTGATCACTCACGATGAGAGCATTGCCCTGCAGGCGGATCGTATGCTTTACATTGAGGACGGCAGGATCGCCAGAGATGAGAGAATTCGTGTGTCAGGCGGTGATTTCTTATGAGAAAAAATATCGTACATTATGTGACTGCCCAATATATGAAGAAGAATAAGAAAAGAACCTTTACCACTTTTCTGGGGATTGTGCTTATGGTGACTCTTATGACCTGTGTTTTTGTGGGAAAGGACACGGGGATGGCGTTTATGGAATACGCGGTATCTCTCAAAGACGGGAAGTGGCATGTGAGCTTTTATGATACCGATGAAAAAGGACTGGAGGAAGCAAAGAAACTTCCCTATGTGAAAGAAACGGCTCTCTCGGCAAATTACGGAAATACGGAGTTTGCCTTTTCTGCCAGTAAAAACCGTCCGTATCTTGCAGTAAAGGCTTATACGGAGAACTGTTTTGATTGGATGAATATTGAATTGAAAGAAGGACGTTTTCCCCAAAACGGAAGCGAACTTCTTCTCAGTGAAAGCGCCCTGAAAGATGGGTCTGAGGTGAAAATCGGAGATACGGTTTCGGCAGAGTTTTTCAACAGAAGTATTACCGGAATCGGCAAAAAGGGAGAAAAAACTGTTTTTCCGTTCTGGAAAATTAAGGTAGAAGCAGGAGAAAATGTAGAAGTTCCTCAGGATTTTCCTTTTTACGGAGCGGAAAATCCGAGCATACGGGAAAATCGGGAATATACGGGAAAGAAGCAGATATTTGGGGATGCTGTCTTCTGTGGGAGCGACTGCAAGACAAAAGCGCAGCAGCATTTATTATGAGGCGTTTATCCTTCTGATTCCGGCGCTGGCAGCAGGGATTCTTCTGGGAATGGCAGTGATAAAGGCGGGAATTCTTTTTATAAGACCCCTTCTTTCCCGATTTATGGGACTTGGAGACTATGTGGCAAATGCCCCGGTGTCATTAAAGATTGTGCCCGGAGAGATTTTCCTGACAGTGGCGGTGAGTATTGTGACAGTTTTGATTTCTGCCTATCTTCCGGCGCGCAAGATCGGGAAAACAGGAGCAATCTCTTCTATCAGAGGAAATGAGAAAGATAAAAAAGAGGGAACATACAGAACGAAAATACCGTTCGGGAAAAAATTTGCCGGAGAGAAGCTTCTGAGCAGAAGTCTTCTGAAACGTCAGAAAAAGAAGACACGCTCCATGGCGGCAGCATCTGTAACCTTTCTGGTGATTGTGACAGTGACTTTATTCGGTGCAGCGGCTGTATCGGACATTGCTAAGGCGCGGCTTTTAGAGGTGGATTTTAATACGACCTCTGATAAATGGAATTATATGCTTATGACATCCGGATATGATGAGGACGATGAAGTTTATAAGGCTCTGAAACAAGAGATTCTGGAAAATCCTACAGTAACGGATGCTGTTGAATGGTATAATGGGATGTTTGTAGGAGCGGTTGGCTATGAGGCGTTGAGTGAGGAATACCGGGAGGCATATTATGAGATTATGAATCTTTATTATAACAAAAATCTAAGCGAAACGGAATTTGAGGAAATGTATCAAAATACCTGGCCGCTTTCTGTTGTTGCTGTAGACGATGAGACTCTGAAGGTTCTGGCAGAAAGGGCAGGCGCAGACTATGAGCTATTAAAGGAAAAGCCTTCTGCTCTGATTGTAAAGGAAGGGGAATTATCTACAAAGAAGGTGAGTGTGGAAGGGCGCTCTGTAGATGGTTACCGGAATTTTCATATCAGTCAAATGTCAGATTTAAAGACAGGGGATATGCTTGACGCAGCTTTCTGGTCGCCGGAAACAAAAAAGGAAGAGACTCTTTCAATGGAAGTGGCAGGTTTTGCGGATAAAGCTGTGACGGAAGGTTTTTTTGAGATAAACAGCCAGTTTCTCTGGATGATTACAAGTCATGACACTGCAGAAACAATCCGGAAGCTTTCAGGCGGACAGGGACTTCTTGATAAACAATTTTATTTTCAGTGCGATGAGACAGACAGGGGATTTCTGGAAAAACTGAAAAAAATAGAATCGGAGGGAGACAGGTGGCTCTATGTAGTGGAAGTAAATAAACAGACAGATTTTTACATGGCTTTGGAAAAAATCGTCAGGATACTTTCCCTGTGTTTTATGGCAGCCTCTTCTCTGATCTGTTTCCTGAATCTTTTTAATTCCATTCGCGGCAGGATGGAGGAACGAAGAGGAGAATTTGCAGTGCTTAAATCGATCGGGATGACCAATGCGCAGATTCGGCGTATGCTTTTGCTGGAGAATCTGGGGATTCTCCAAAGCGAGATTTATAAGCAGACGATCTGGCTGAATGGTCAGAGAGATATGGAGAAGTCCGAACGAAAGTATCTTTCGGATTTCCTTTCCGATGTTTCCCATCAGATAAAAACACCCATGGCGGCAATTACAATTATGACAGATCTTTTGAAAGACCCCGGACTTTCCACAGAAAAAAGACTGGAATTTGTATCAAACATTGACCGTGAAACAGAACGGATCATCTGGCTGATCAAAAATCTCCTTGTGCTTTCCCAGCTTGAAGCAGGGGTTCTGAAACTGAAAAAAGAAAAGATTTCTGTGAAGGAGCTTCTGGAACAGGTGTTGAGATCTTTTGAGGTGATGGCGGAGGTGAAGGAGATAGAGTTGAGTATGGATCTGCCTTCCGAAGGCGCTTCTTTTGGAGAAAAAACACAGGAGATGTCCCTTGTCTGTGATATTCGCTGGACAACAGAAGCTCTGTCCAACATTGTGAAAAATTGTCTGGAACATACAGAGCCGGGAGGGTTCGTGAAAATAGCGGTCAGTCAAAATAATTTTTCTACCAATATTATGATTCGGGATAATGGGAAAGGAATTGCGCAAAAAGACCTGCCTCATATTTTTGAGAGGTTCTATAAGGCAGCAAATTCTGACGCTTCCGGTGTGGGAATCGGTCTTGCCATGTCCCGACAGATCTTTCTTCTTCAGGGGGCCACAGTAAGCGTCCGCAGCAGGGAAGGAGAAGGAACGGAATTTCTTATAAAATTTTATCCTGTCAAAAATCAGTAGGCAGCCGGAGTACGGGCTGCCTTTTCTGCGAAAAAAAGGTTTTCAAATTACGGTATATGTGCTAGTATGGATATAACATTTCTGTTATAAAAATAACACTTTCAGATAAAAGGAGTTTTTGTTATGGTGATTGAAATAGATTTCAACAGCGATGAAGCAATCTATATCCAGTTGACAAACCAGATCATCATGGGAATTGCAACATCCAGACTGCGGGAGGGGGATACGCTTCCTTCTGTGCGCCAGCTTGCGGAGACAGTTGGTATTAATATGCATACAGTAAATAAGGCATATTCTCTCCTTAGGCAGGAAGGATTTGTCACGATCGACCGCAGACGGGGCGCCGTGATCGCCATTGATGTGAATAAACGCAAGGCTTTGGAAGAAATGAAAGATCATCTTCTGGTTGCACTGGCGAAGGGCTGCTGTAAAAATGTGACCAGAGAAGAAGTTCATCAGTTGATCGATGAAATTTTTGACGAATACAGTATCAGATAGGAGGACGATATGCAGCAGAGATTTACAGTACAGGCATTAAATGCACTTAAGCTGGCGAAAAAGACCGCCCAGTCCTGCGGTCATACTTATATAGGAACCGAACATCTACTGGCAGGGCTCTTAAAGGAGCCGGAAGGTACTGCCGGGAAGGTTCTGGAAGAATTTCAGGTAGAGGAAAAGCGGCTGATGGAGCTCATAGAAAAGCTGATCGCGCCGTCTTCCGGTACGACGATGGTGAAAGATCCGGGATACAGTCCAAGGACAAAAAGAATCATAGAGGGAGCTGCGGAGGATGCGGAATATATGACAGGAGAAGCGGCTGGAACCGAGCACCTTCTTCTTGCCATGCTCAAGGAGACAGACTGTGTGGGAACCAGGCTTCTTCATACCATGGGAGTGAGTATTCAGAAGCTTTTCACCGCAGTGTTGACAGCCATGGGAATGGACAGAGAGGCGATTTCTGAGGAAATTCAGGCGGTACGCGCCATGAATGGAGGAAAGGCGGCAGCTACGCCCACTCTTGATCAGTACAGCAGAGATCTTACGGAGCTGGCTGCAGAAGGAAAGCTTGACCCGGTGGTAGGACGGGAAAAAGAGATTGCCCGTCTGATCCAGATTTTAAGCCGGAGAACGAAGAACAATCCCTGTCTTGTGGGAGAACCGGGCGTAGGCAAGACTGCCATCGCAGAGGGACTTGCCCAGAGGATCGTCTCCGGTGCAGTTCCGGATTCCATGAAGGAAAAGCGTCTGGTGGTTCTCGACCTTTCGGGAATGGTCGCAGGAAGCAAATACAGAGGCGAATTTGAGGAGAGAATCAAAAATGTGGTCCAGGAGGTAAGTGAGAATCAGGGAATCCTTCTGTTTATAGATGAACTCCATACCATCATCGGCGCAGGAGGGGCGGAAGGTGCTCTGGATGCGTCCAATATTCTGAAACCGTCTCTTTCCAGAGGAGAGATTCAGCTGATCGGAGCGACTACTTTGGAAGAATACCGTAAATACATTGAGAAGGATGCTGCATTAGAGCGTCGTTTTCAGCCTGTGACAGTGGAAGAACCTTCAGAAGAAGAAGCAGTTGCGATTCTTCGGGGACTGCGTCCGTACTATGAACAGCATCACGGGGTAAAAATTCAGGATGAAGCTTTGGATGCAGCGGTCAAAATGTCCGTGCGCTACATTAATGACAGATTCCTGCCGGATAAAGCAATCGATGTGATCGACGAGGCTTCATCTAAAATCCAGCTCACAGGATTTAAGGAAGTCCCGGAAACAGAGGAGCTGGAGAAGCAGCTTCAGGAAATCCGCAAAGAAAAGGAGGAAGCTGTAAAAACAGCGGATCTGCCCAGAGCAAAGGAAATCCAGAAGCGTCAGGGCGAGGTGGAAGAACAGATTTCCCGTCTCAGGGCAAAAGCGGAGAGAAGGAACAAAAAGAAAGCCCTGATCGTAGACGAGGCTGCAGTGGCTGATATCATTTCTGACTGGACGAAGATTCCGGTGCAGAAGCTCACGGAGGGAGAGACAAAGCGTCTTGCCCATCTGGAAAAAGAACTTCACAAACGTGTGATCGGACAGGAAGAGGCTGTAAAAGCAGTTGCCCAGGCTGTGAAGCGTGGACGGGTAGGCCTGAAAGATCCAAACCGTCCCATCGGCTCCTTCCTTTTCCTGGGACCTACAGGCGTGGGAAAAACAGAGCTTTCCAAGGCTCTTGCAGAGGCGGTTTTCGGAAGCGAACAGGCTATGATCCGTGTGGATATGTCTGAGTACATGGAGAAACACAGTGTCTCCAAGCTGATCGGATCTCCTCCGGGATATGTGGGATATGAAGAAGGCGGACAGCTTAGTGAAAAGGTCCGCAGAAATCCGTACAGCGTTCTTCTCTTTGATGAGATTGAAAAAGCGCATCCGGATGTGTTTAACATTCTTCTTCAGGTTCTGGACGACGGACATATTACAGATGCCCATGGAAGAAAGGTGGATTTCAAGCAGACCATTATTATTATGACCTCCAATGCAGGTGCGCAGGCGATCATGGAACCGAAGCGTCTCGGCTTTATGTCCGGAGATGATGAGAAGAGGGATTATGAACGGATGAAGTCCGGTGTGATGGATGAAGTCCGCCGGATCTTTAAACCGGAATTTCTCAACCGTATTGATGAGATTATGGTCTTCCATGTATTAAACAAAGATAATATCAAAAAAATCGTGACAATTTTGCTGAAGACTTTGGAGAAACGCTGTAAAGAACAGATGGATATTACGCTTACGGTTACAAACTCCGTAAAGGATTATCTGGCGGAAACAGGATTTGACAGTAAGTACGGGGCAAGACCGTTGCGTCGGGCAATCCAGAGCAGGATTGAAGATAAGCTTGCAAATGAGATTCTGGAAGGGAAGATCAAACGGGGAGACGCGGTACAGGTAAGGCTTCATAACAAAGAAATTTATTTCACCGCAAACAGGCAGAATATACAGTAAATAGAACTGAAATTTATTAAAAACTTATAAAATTTATGTCAAAATACTGGAAAACCACGGTGTTTTAAGATATAATAGGACACATAAAAAACTGCAGAAAACTACCGGAAGGGGTAGCTGCGAAACAACCAAAGAGTCTTAGGGAGGACATATAAATGGCAGTAATTAAAGAGTTAATCCGTACAGAAGAGGATGGAGCGATCAGTTTCGGTGATTATGAGCTGAATCAGAAATCGAAACTCTCAGACTATCAGCATCAGGGAGATATGTATAAAGTAAAAACCTTCAAAGAAATCACGAAGCTGGAGCGCAATGGTATGTTTGTGTATGAATCTGTTCCGGGAACAGCAGTATTTCATCTCAACCAGAGCGGTACAGAGATGAGCTTTGCTGTGGAAGGCGCAGAGGATGCACAGATCACAGTTGAGATGGAGCCGGATACAGAATACGAAGTGTTTATTGAAGGAGCCAGCACAGGAAAGATGAAAACAAATCTGGGAGGAAAGCTGTCCTTCAGTGTAGAACTGGGCAATGCGGCAAAAGTGGAAGTTAAAGTTGTAAAATGCTGAAAAATAAAAAAACAGTATATTTCTGCCAGGAATGCGGATACGAGTCATCTAAGTGGATGGGGCAGTGTCCGGGGTGTAAAGCATGGAATTCTTTCGTAGAAGAAGTTGTTTCATCAAAGAAAAGCACCGCATCTTCCGGCAGCAGGGCTTCGGAGAAACGACCGGAGCCGGTGGTTTTAAAAGATATCAATCTGTCTGAGGATGAGCGTCAGACAACGAGCATTGGAGAACTTGACAGAGTGCTGGGGGGCGGAATCGTCCCCGGCTCTCTGGTTTTGGTGGGTGGAGATCCGGGTATCGGGAAGTCCACCCTTCTTTTACAGGTGTGCAGAAATCTGGCGGAAAGCGGAAAAAATGTTCTCTATATTTCCGGTGAGGAATCTCTGCGCCAGATCAAACTTCGGGCGAACCGTATCGGAGATTTTAACGAGAAGATGCAGCTTCTCTGTGAAACGAATCTGGAGGTGATCCGTGAGATCATTGAGCGCAGGAAACCGGATGTGGCTGTGATCGACTCCATACAGACAATGTTTCATGAAGAGATCAGCTCTGCGCCGGGAAGCGTTTCCCAGGTACGGGAATCTACGAATATTCTCATGCAGCTTGCAAAGGGGCTGGGCGTTTCTATTTTTATTGTAGGCCATGTGACCAAGGAAGGAAATGTGGCAGGCCCCAGGGTTTTGGAGCATATGGTAGATACGGTCTTGTATTTCGAGGGAGATCGTCATGCCTCCTACAGGATTTTGCGGGCAGTGAAAAACAGATTCGGTTCTACAAACGAGATTGGCGTGTTCGAAATGTGCGGAACGGGACTGGAAGAGGTAAAAAATCCTTCGGAATTTCTCCTTAACGGAAGACCAGAAGATGCCTCGGGCTCTGTAGTGGCATGTTCCATGGAGGGAACGCGCCCGATTCTTGTGGAGATTCAGGCGCTTGTCTGTCAGAGCAATTTCGGAATTCCAAGAAGAACTGCAGTGGGAACGGATTTCAACAGGGTAAATCTTCTCATGGCTGTTCTGGAGAAGAAACTGGGAATCCATCTGGCCTCTTCTGATGCATATGTGAATATTGCCGGAGGAATGAAGATGACAGAGCCTGCGATTGACCTTGGAATCTGCCTTGCCATCGTGTCAAGCTATAAGGATATTGTGATTCCGGATAATCTGATGGCATTTGGGGAAATCGGACTAAGCGGTGAGGTACGCGCCGTAAGCATGGCAGGCCAGCGCGTTCAGGAAGCGAAAAAACTGGGATTCGAAACAGTGATCCTTCCGGAAGTATGCAAAGGATCTGTAGGAGATACGGGAGGCCTTAGTCTCGTGTATGTATCCCAGATCAAAGATGCAATTGCCTATATTATGAAGAAATATTAATATGAAAAAATGCTGAATCATACCGTCAGAGAAGAGTCTCTCTGGCGGTTACTTTTTTAAAAGTGAAAATAGCTATTGACAATTTATGGCAGCAGTGGTATTCTAATACGGCTGTCGGAGATAAATTGTTTATATGAAAAACACAATTTAAAAGTTTTTCAGAAAAATAAAAATAACTGTTGACAAATGACTGACTACATGATATAGTAAACAAGTCGCTTGAACAGAGCCGACA
>DXXQ01000037.1 GCA_019416265.1 Clostridiales bacterium
CTCCACGTGTTCTGTAGTATGTCAGTCTTATAAAAATAGTATCAGAAGGAAACTAAAATAGAAAGCGAAAACCAGTGCAACTGTTTCATGACGCATTGGTGTCTTTCGCAGAAAGACGGGTTATAAAAATGAAAAGAGCAATGGTGGTACTTTTGGCGGGAGGTATGACACTTGGACTGGCAGCATGCGGGGGCAGCGGAAAAGAGGACAATGGCGATTCTGCAGGAAGCGGCGCTGCAGAAACGTATAAGATTTCTTATAACCTCAACGCAGGAAACACAACAGATATGCCGGATTACCAGTTTGTGGGTGGACGTCTTTCAGGTATGCTGAACTACGAGGGGCGTCTTTATACAGATATCACACTGAACTTAAACGAGGATGGAACTTATGACCTGACGTCTGACACATATACGATGCAAAATAATGAAAGAGTTGAGATCGGAGCCAGTGACGGAATCGGTATGGTATGCATCGTAAACGCAGAAGGAACATTTGAGGACAACGGAGACGGCACAGTGACAACATCGGCTGCAGAGTATGTGGACTATGAACTTGAGACAGACGTATATTCAGGAGAAATAGTATCAGCGGCAGGTCTTGCGGCGGTAGAAGGGGAGACATCCGGAGAATATAACAGCGATGAGACGCCGATCCTTCTTGACTGGGTGCCGGAGACGATTTTTACACTCGGTGAGAACGGAGACATTGTAACATATGCAAGGGCTGACGGAGCGGCAGGAACGGCTGAGAACACTGAGGGAACAGATGCTGCTGAAGATGGAAACGAAGCAACAGCGACAACAGCGGCTGAACTGATTGCGATCCCCAGTGATGACGGTGCGACTTCCTTTACACTGTATGATGACGGATCTTACAGATTTTACTTTGAGAGCCATCAGGTAGAAGACCTTGGAACATATACATATGATGCAGCAACGTCTACACTGACGATTACGGATGCAAACGGAACCCAGACAGTCTCCTCAGCAGACGGTGACAACGTAGTATTTCATTATGCATACAGCCAGAGTGCAGACCTTACAGGAGACTTTACAGTGGCGGCGGCAGATCTTACAGCAGTGTTATCATAGTGCAGACAGCCTGAATGAAGGAGCGGTGTGATATGAGAGAAAAAGGAAAGAAGAGTAAGACCCGGATTTATCGCGGACTGACAGGCATTTTTGCCGCACTTCTGGTTCTGACCGGAAGTGTCCGTACGGTTGCATTTGACTGGGAGGACAGAGTGAATGAACTGCTCGGTGTGTCCAGTGAAGGGGTAGAGAGAAGTTGGGATGCAGAGGATTATATTTACCCGTCAGACTATGATACGGCGGCAGAGCTGGTCGAAGCTGAGATTGAACTGGCCACGAGAATTCAGGCCGAGGGTACGGTGCTTCTTAAGGGAATCGCCGAGGCGGGCGGAACGAATGTTACGCTGTTTGGTATGCGCAGTCATGAAATGCAGTATGGCGGTACGATGGGGGGAAGAGTATCCGAGAAACAGTGCGTCAGCCTGGCGGATGCCCTGACGGAATCCGGCTTTAATGTTAATCCGGTGATGCAGCAGTTCTATTCTGACATGGCCCAGACTTATATTCCGGGAAACGCAGCAGGGGCGGCCAATGTAGACACAAATACAGGTACAACAGTCAACGAAGTGCCGGTAAGTGAATATACACAGACACAGGCAGAGAGCTATGGCGAGTACAGTGATGCGGCGATCGTGGTACTGGGAAGAGATTCTTCCGAGGGAAGCGACTACTATCCGGGAGCGGAAGGAATTGCAAATGCGGATGAGTTTTCCGAGAGCCCCACAGGAAATATCCTCGGTTTATCAGATGATGAGAGAGACTTGATATCTTATGTAGAATCTCAGGGATTCGGAAAAGTGATCGTGCTGATCAATTCCGGAAGCGCCATGGAGCTCGAAGAGCTTGATGCAGATGAAGGGGTGGACACGATCATGTGGATCGGTAATCCGGGATGCTACGGTACATACGGCATTGCGCAGGTATTAAGCGGTGAGGTGCTCCCATCCGGACATCTTTCGGATACTTATGCGGTCAATTCCGCTCTGTCACCGGCAGCAGTAAACTACGGCGCTTACACATTTATAAATGCGGCTGATATCGACACATCGCCGAACGATGCGCTGCGCTCAAGCTGGTACTTAGCAGAGACGGAAGGAATTTATATTGGATATAAATACTATGAGACGAGATATTATGATACTGTCACAGGACAGGGGAATGCGTCTGAGGCTGCACACGGCGAGTCGGCTGATGGCGGAGAAGTATGGGACTATGACAACGAAGTGACCTATGCTTTCGGATATGGTATTGAGGGATCGACGTTTACAGAGGAGATTACGGACAGCAGCATTGACTGGTTCGGCGAGGAAGACTCTACAGTGACTGTGAGAGTGACGAACACAGGAGATGCGGCGGCGAAACACGTGGTACAGCTCTACGTATCGCAGCCGTATACAGTTTATGACAGAAAGAACGGAGTGGAAAAATCCGCGATCCAGCTTGTCGGATATGCGAAGACCGGAGAGGCTTTTGAATCCGATTATACACAATCCGTGCTTCTTGCTCCGGGCGAGAGTGAGGATGTAACGGTAACATTTAATACAAGTGATTTTCGGACGTATGACGATACATATGCACATGATGATGTGACAGGAGCTTATACACTGGAAGCAGGAGAGTATGTGTTCTCGACAGGGAACGGCGCTCATGACGCCGTTCAGGCTGTGTTGAAGTATCAGCATCCGGAGATGATGCAGGACGTAACACCGACCGGTGTAACAATGGCGGTTAATCTTGATGAGGACATGGCATTTACGGAGTCAAATGACACACTGGTTCAGAATCAGCTTGAGGATGCGGACCTGAATTCCTGGGACTGCGGAACAGAAGTGACATATCTGACTAGAAACGACTGGGCGGGAACATTCCCCACCGAAGTAATATTTGTAACGGCGACGGAAGAGATGACCAGGCTCCTGCAGAATGCTATTTATGATGCAAATGAAGCAAATGCCCAGTACGACGGAGAGACTGGCTGGGAATATGAGCAGGATCTGGGAGTTGTGGCGGCGCAGCTTATTGGTGCGGATTATGATGATCCTCGTTACGAAGATCTGATTAATGAGGTTAGTCTTCAGGACATATTAAATCAGTACACGGCAAATGAGGAGACATTGGAGTCGATTGGTCTGCCGAGAGTAAATGGTGCTGACAGTCCGTTGGGAATCATAGGAATTCTGGGCAGATTGACTGAAGGCACGATCTATGAGGTGGAAGAGTCGGACGAGTATTACGGATATGAGACAAATGTATATGAGAGTGAGGTTGTCGTAGCCTCCACCTACAGTCATCTGTTGGCATCGGAGCAGGGACGTATGATCGGAAATGATTCGATTTGGACCCTTGTTACTTCTTGGAATGCTCCCGGACTGAATATACACAGATCTCCGTACAACGCAAGAAATTATGAATATTATTCAGAAGATTCTGTGCTTACCGGAAGTATGGGCGCGGATCTGGTGAGAAAAGCGCAGGAATACGGTGTGGCGGCTACAGCAAAGCACTTCGCATTTAATGATCAGGAGACGAACCGTGACGGTGTGGCAGTATTTATTGATGAGCAGGCAGCGAGAGAGAATGAACTCAGAGGATTTCAGATTACTATTGAAGATGGCGGCCTTATGAACCTGATGTCCGCATTCAACCGTATCGGGCTGACTCACTGCGGTGCCAGTCAGGAACTGATGAACGGCATCCTTCGCGGAGAGTGGGGATTCAATGGGAAACTGATCACTGACTCTGTGAAATCAGCGCAGTATTTCCTCCCGAGTGAATGCCTGATGGCCGGCAATGACCAGATGCTCGGAGGCGGAAATAGCTCTGCTGCGTGGGGCTACAGTGTGGAAGTGTTCGAAAATGATCCGGCACTCCAGGCACAGCTCAGGGAATCTTACCACCGCCATCTGTACACGGCGATCAACAGCAACCGGATGAACGGAATCACAGAGGAAAGCTCTGTAGCCAGTGAATATACGGTATGGCAGTGGGCACTGATAGGTGCGTGGGGCGTATGTATCGGCCTGACGGCAGTATCCGCCATCCTGTGGGCATTAAGCGTCCGGTGGAACAGGGAAAAACAGATGGGGTGAGAATTCATGAGTAAGAAGAAAAGAAAGATAAAATTAGATATTGCGATGATGGTGCTGACAGTAGCAGGTATGGTGATGTTCCTGCTCAGCTATACGACAGGGTACTATGTATTCGGACAGATGCACAGTGTAGCAATTCTGGTCTGTCTGTTTGCAGCGGTTGTTGTGGAACTGATCGGAGCATATGTGCGGGAGCGCCGGCTAGTCAAGATATCGAGTAAGACGTCTAATAATGCGGAGATCGGCATTTATGCGCAGGAAAAAAGCGCTGAAAAAGAATGGCCGTATATACTGGTGACTACGATGATTGTCCTGCTCTGCTGGGCAGTTGGAATGATCCTGATGGATCGAGTGGAAGCTGTAGGTAATTGTATTGTGACAGACTTTGACTCCGGACACGGCGGAGAGGAGGCAGTGTATATGTCATTTGTTGCGATCGGATTATTCCTGGCAGCAGTCATATTGGGGATTGTGAAGAGTTTCCTGGGCGGAAGAAGTATAGAGGTGGTGGAGACGAATGAAGATTAGAGGTGTGAATTTCGGAAATTGGCTGGTACTGGAAAAGTGGATGAGCCCGGAGCTATTTGACGGAATCGATGCGGAAGACGAAGTGTGGATGAACCGGGTCATGGACCAGGCGGAGAAAGAAGCACTCCTCAAGAAGCACCGGAACACATATATAACGGAGAAGGATTTCAAGCAGGTCGCTGACTGGGGCATGAACCTGATCAGGCTGCCGGTACCGTTCTTCGTATTTGGCGACAGAGAACCTTATATCGGGTGTATCGAATATGTGGATAAAGCGTTTGACTGGGCAGAAAAATACGGCGTGCAGATCCTTGTAGATCTGCATACCGTGCCTGGCAGCCAGAACGGTTACGACAATGGAGGAATCACCGGAGTATGCAAGTGGTGCAAAAATCCTGAGGAAGTTGAATTTGCCCTGAGTGTGCTGGAGAGGCTGGCACAGCGTTACGGAAACCGGAGAGGCCTGTACGGTATCGAAGTGTTGAACGAACCCATAAGCTGGCTCGTATATACGACGGCGCCTTCTACGGGGAAAGCGCGGGATAAGAAAGAGGCGGAAGGTTCCGCATATGTCCCAATGAAATTTCTGAAACCGTTTTACATAGAGGCATATAAACGCCTGAGAAGGATTCTGCCGGAAGAGAAGACTATCGTGTTCCACGACGGATTCCGGCTGGGGGCGTGGAAAGATTTCTTCAAGAAAGCAGGAATGAAAAATGTAGTGATCGACACTCATATCTATATCAGTGCCATGGAAGGATTCTTCCCGCTGCATATCCTTCCTGTATATAAAATATATGTGTGGTATAACAAGAGGGTCATTAAAAAGACTGCGCGCTATACGCCAGTAGTGGTCGGTGAGTGGAATATTGTAAATAAAAGAGCGCTCATCAGGGCAGAGAAAGAAAGAGATACTAAACGGCAGAGACAGATCTGCCGGGAGGAGCACTGGAAGATCGAGGATCTGGAACGGGATGCCTGGGAATCTTCAGCGGGCTGGATCTACTGGAGCTATAAGCTGCACAGTGATACAGATTGCGAGGAAGCATGGAAGAATATCAGAAACACGCTGGACGGCTGGGACTTTACAAGGACAGCTGCACATGGATGGTGGAGAGAAGCGTATGACAAACAATAAGACAGACAGTGGAACAAAGCGTAAGACGAGTATATGGAACAATAAAATATTCCGGACAAGGGTAAAATCAAAAGACGTGACCATATGGGAGATGGCATTTGGATATTTCTTAGGGCCTCTGGGGGTACTGATCATGACGACGCTGGTCAGCACGTATTATCTGACCTATTACCGGACCTACGACGACATCATCGCTCAGGGATCGTTCCTGACACTTCTGCCGCTCGTATCTGTGATCCCGATGGTGCTTGCGAATATCATTGTAGGCGTACTGATAGGCAGGACGAACACAAGAGAGGGGAAGGCAAGACCGTACATACTGGCAGCAGCGCCCCTGCTCCTTGTATCCGGTATCCTGATCTTCTGTATCCCTTACCTGAGCCTAGGCTTCCGGATGGTGTGGATGGCGCTGACCTATAATTTGTTCGCTGCGGTGGCTAACCCGCTGTATGCCACGCCCCATTATCTGATGGTGTCGCTGTCCACCAGAAATCTGGAACAGCGGGGAACGCTGTCCGTGGTGGCAAACATTCCCGCGGTGGCTGCGAATGGACTCTTCAGCAGTATCGTCATGCCCCTGATCTTAAGCTGGATCAAGTCCGCCGCAGACAATCAGGGGGTACAGAACCGTTGGCAGTTTATCATGGTAGTATTCTCCGTGATCGCATTCTTTGCTTGTATTCTTGAGTATTACTTTACGAGGGAGCGTATTACGGAGGAGGGAGGAGGACCCGAAGAAGAGGAAGAAAAGGTATCGTCTCTAAAACAGCTCAAGGCTGCGGCGAGTGACAAATACTGGTGGATCATCATGGCCTTCTATGCTCTCTATCAGGCAGGCGTCATGTTCAAAGGAGGCTTCATCTTCAACATTTACTGCAATGAATTTTTTGCGGAGACGCAGATATTCGGGATGCAGCTCAACGGAGAAATGGTACAGTCCGTGCTGGCTTTGATCAGCGGTATTCCGCTTGCAGCGGGTATGCTGTTCATCTGGCCTCTTGCGAATAAATTCGGTAAGAGGAACATGGTCGTTGTCGGTCTGGTATTCTCCATTGTGGGAAGTATCATCTGCGTGTCTGCCCCCGGCAATTTTATGGTGGTGCTGGTCGGACAGACATTCAAGGGAACCGGAAGTATTCCTGGCGCATATATCATGATGGCGCTCTTTGCGGACGTGTTGGAACATCTGGAGGCCAGATTCGGATTTCGCTGCGACGGCGTGTCTATGTCCGTATACAATGCGATTCTTACAACTGTAAACGGACTGGCAACTACATTCTTTCTCTTTTTCTATGACAATTCAGCCTTTTCATCATCGGGAGTGGCGGAGTTTTTCTTTGTAGGTTATGAGATATTTGCTCATGTAGCGCTGATCATCCTGCTGTCATTTATGAATGTGGAGAAGAATATCAAAGCGGATCAAAAGATTATCGCAGAGAGAAAAAGTTTAAAAGGAAATAATGCATAAGGCTTAAAGTATAATGGAAAAACGTGAAATAAGGAGGAAAAAGGAAGTTGGAATCAATGAAACAAATATATAATCCATATCTTCCGCTGTGGGAATATGTGCCGGATGGGGAACCTCATGTGTTTGAGGGGAGGGTATATATTTATGGCTCTCATGATATTGCGAATGGAACGGCATATTGTCAGGGGGATTATGTAACATGGTCCGCGCCGGAAGATGATCTGACTGACTGGAGATATGAGGGTGTCATTTACAGAAAGACGCAGGATCCTTCTAATGCAGACGGAAAATTGGAATTGTGGGCGCCTGATGTAACACAGGGACCGGACGGACGATACTATCTGTATTATTGTCTGGCTTTTAATCCGGAAATTGGAGTTGCGGTAAGCGATTCTCCGGCAGGTCCGTTTGAGTATTACGGACACGTTCATTATCCGGATCACCTTATGGGAGGAAAGGTAGTAGCAGAGGATATGCCTTTTGATCCTGCTGTACTGACTGACGAAGACGGCAGAGTCTATCTGTATTATGGATTCGCTCCGGCAGCAGAGAAAGGGATGATCTTTTCGCATTGTACAGATGAAGGAGCTGATGCCTCATTATCAGAAACGGAGAGACAATCAGAAAATCAGAAGATTCCGCCGGTTGGAGAAAATTCAATGGTTACAGAGCTGGAACCGGACATGGTAACGGTGAAGTATCGGCCGAAAATCCTGATACCGGGCGGCAATTATACGATGGGAACAGGATTTGAAGGGCACGGATTCTTTGAAGCATCTTCGATAAGAAAAGTAGGGGAGAAATATTACTTTGTATATTCTAGCCATAAAAGCCATGAGCTGTGTTATGCAGTAAGCGACAGTCCGGATAAAGGATTTCGCTATGGTGGAATTATTGTTTCAAATGGTGACATCGGGTTAAATGGAAATAGAACCCCGGTCAATACTCTCGGAAATAATCACGGAGGAATAGTCAGGATAAACGGAGACTGGTATATTTTTTATCACCGACAGACGAATGGAACCGAATTTTCAAGGCAGGGATGTGCGGAAAAAATATATATTGATGAAAACGGAGAAATTCGCCAGGTTGAGATTACGAGCTACGGACTTAATAAGGGACCGCTTAAAGGAAGCGGGAACTATCCGGCGGCGATTGCCTGTCATATTACCAGTAAAAATACATTAAATTGGATTGATTATGATAATCCGGTGGTACATATGCAGACAAGAATTGTGGAGCAGAAGAATGAATCTTATATTACAGGCATTACAGACCAAACAGTAATAGGATATAAATATTTTGTGATAGATAAACCAAAAGATATCATGTTAGAGATAAGAGGAAAATTTTCGGGAAAGATCAGTGTTGCTGCTGACAAGGAGGGGAAGAGGACAATCGGTAAACGGGAAATACAGTTTGATTTACATAGCTGGGAAAATTATTGTATAGAACTGAAAAGTTTACCAGAAGAAATTACTGCTTTATATTTCATTGTTGAAGGACAGGGAAGTATGGATATGAGGACACTGGCATTTATTAGCCGATAGATAAAAGTAAAAAAAGCGGGAAAGCGGGGTTGGCGCGATGTGACAGCCCCTTTTGCTTTTTTGTACAGAGAGAAAAACAAAATTGTTGTGAGCGTTTTTACGTTCGTTTTACCTTGCGCAATTAAGATAACCCCATCAAGCTAAAGGAGGTTTAATTTGTGAGCAAGGTAATATGTATCAGCAGGGAATATGGAAGCGGCGGTCATGAGATTGCCACGAAAGTTGCAGAGCGGCTGAATATTCCCTGTATAGACAAAGAGATGATGGAGCAGATCATGATCGACAGTGATCTGCCGGAGAAAATGCTGGTTGCAGCAGATGAAAAGAGAAAAAGCCCTCTTCGCTATACTTCGGTTTATGAGGGAAAGTACAAAGAATTTTACGGGATGGCTCCCAACGATATTCTTTTCGAGCTTCAGAAGAGATATATCCGGGAGGAAGCTGAGAAAGGAGACTGCGTGATCGTCGGCCGCTGTGCGGAAGAGATCCTGAAGGATATGCACCATCTGGTGGTAAATATCTTTATCACGGCGCCTGTAGAGTGGCGGGTACGCCGCAAGATGGAGGAGGCTGGAACGCAGGATCGGAAGCGGATTGAAAAGGAAATTAAAAAGGTCGATAAACACAGGCTTTCCTATTATGAATACCATACAGGGAAAGACTGGGGCATACCGCATAATTATGACGTATGTCTGAATTCAGCCTCAATGGGAATCGACCGGATTGTGAACTTGATCACAGAATCATTTGAAACGATTGACAGGGAGGCGGATAAACGTGAATAAGATTGCGGATTTTATTGTAAAACAAAAGAAATTTCTTGTAGGGTTTGTTCTGCTGCTGACTGTGATCTGTACGGTCTGTTTCTTCCGAGTAAATATTAACTACAACATGACAGACTATCTGCCGGAGGATGCAAACTCTACCGTAGCACTGGATACTCTTACACAGGAGTTTGGCGAAGCAGTTCCGAACTGTAATGTAATGATAAAGGATGTAAGTATCCAGGAAGGCATAGAGGCTAAGGCACAGCTGGAAAACATCGAAGGTGTGGACTCAGTAAGCTGGTTAGATGACGTGGTGGATATTAAGCAGCCGCTGGAGTTTCAGGATCAGGATATGATCGATGACTATTACAAAGACGGCGATGCACTGTATTCTGTTACCATTGCAGACGGTGAGGAACGTGCGGCAACCGACCGGATCGCAGAGGAATTCGGAAACGATGTCAGGATGTCCGGGACGGCTGTTGAGCAGGCGGATTCCCAGCGTCTTGCAGTATCACAGACCGTAAGAGCAATCGGTATCCTTGCTCCGCTGATCATCGTGATCCTGATCCTAGCGACCACAAGCTGGGTGGAGCCATTCCTGTATCTTCTCGCAATTGGTGCGGCAGTAATGGTCAATCTGGGAACCGAGCTTTTTAGAGGCGAGATTTCCTATGTGACATTAGCCGTTGCCCCGATCCTGCAGATGGCAGTATCTCTGGACTACGCGGTATTCCTATCGTCCAGCTTTACAAAATACAGGAGAACAGCGGCAAATGATTCCGAGGCAATGAAACTGGCGTTAAAAGACTCAGTAAAATCGATTGCTGCGAGTGCATTGACGACAATTTTTGGTTTCTTTGCCCTGACACTGATGGACTTCAAAATCGGACCGGACATGGGAATCGCCCTTGTAAAAGGAGTTATCTTAAGTTTCCTGTCCTGTATGACCTTCCTTCCGGCGCTGCTTCTGCTGCTGAAGAAGCCAATCGATATGACACGCCATAAAAAGTTCCTTCCGGATTTCAAAGGTGCCGGAAAAGTGGCAGTCAAAATCCGTGTTCCTGTTTTCATAATTGTGGCTGTTGTCGCTGTGTTCTGTTATCTGGGACAGGGACAAAACAAATTTACGTATGGTTCCGGAGATGCGGCAGGAAATACTGTGGCAGCAAGGGAAATCAAAGATAAATTTGGCGAAAGCAACACGATGGTACTGATGGTTCCTAATACTGACCGGACAAAGGAAAAACTCCTTAGCGAAGAGATCGAGCAGATGGACCATGTAACGAATGTGATTTCCTATACAACTCAGGTGGGCGCAGAGATCCCGCCGGAATATCTCTCCAGTGAGATCACCGAACAGTTTTACGGTGAAAACTATGCAAGAATCATTATCTACTCGGATCTGCCGGATGAATGCGATGAGTCATTTGCTCTGGTAGAAAATGTAAGAAATTCAGCAGCGGAATATTATGGAGACGATGTATTGTCCTGTGGGCAGAGTGCAAACCTCTACGACATGAAAAATACGGTAGAGACGGACAATACGATCGTAAATATCGTAACAGTCCTTGCTATCTATATCATTCTTGCAGTCATGCTGAAATCATGGTTTATGCCGCTTTTGCTCATTCTGGTCATCCAGATGTCGATCTGGATCAATATGGCGATCCCGTTCTTTACTGGAAGCAGCCTGATCTATCTGGGATATCTGGTAGTCAGCACGGTTCAGATGGGCGCAACCATTGATTACGCGATCCTGCTGTCCAACCATTATATGGAGAACAGGAAGAAACTTTCGGCAAAGCCTGCCATGGAAAAGACAATGGGAGAAGCGATACCGTCTATTCTGGTATCCGCATCGATCCTTGCAATCGCAGGATTTGCACTTGCACTTGTGTCGTCGAATGACATGGTCATATCACTTGGAATATTGATCGGAAGGGGTGCCCTGATCCCGCTGATCCTTGTAAATGTATGCCTGCCGGCACTTCTGATCTTCGTGGATAAGCTGATCCCGTTTACGACATGGAAAGCCGGATTCTATAAGGCAAAAGGGAATGGATCAGGGGAAAATACATCCGAAAAGTATGATCACGAGGATGATAACGCCGGATACATAGCGGAAGGCGTATATGGATTCCTTGGAACATCCGGGGCAGAAACGTATGACGATATGGATGATTCAGTAAGTTGGGAAGATGGAGGCAGATAGATATGAAGAATATGAACAGTAAAAAGAAGAATGGAAAGAAATATGCAGTAAAGACGGCGGCCGGAGCGATGGCAGCCGGGATCCTGGTATCCGGTATGCTTATGACACCTGGTACGACAGCAAAAGCGGCGTCAGAGGCGGAATATACAAAAAATGAAAACGTTTATGTAAGAATGGCGCCGGATGGAACGGTAAACGGAACTTATCTTGTAAACAGCTTCACGGTTACAAAGGATGGTGATATTACAGATTTTGGGGAATATGACAAGATCCAGAACCTGACAAATCTGGAAACCATCGAGCAGGATAAGGATGAACAGACATTTACAGCAGATAAAGGGAAATTCTATTATCAGGGCGATATTGAGAAAGCAGAACTGCCGTGGACTTTTGACATCACATATACACTGGATGGAACCGAAGTGGATGAGACGGAGCTTGCAGGAGCAGAAGGGGATCTGGAGATCCTGATGCAGATCCGCAAAAATCCTGCTGTCGCAGACGAAACGTTCTGGAACGGATATCTGCTTCAGGTAACAACAACTCTGGACAGCGCGTTCTGCGAAGACATTCAGGCAAAAGGGGCAAGTATATCTGATGCAGGCGCAAACGAGCAGATCACCTGGGTTGTGAATCCGGGAACAGAAGCAGATCTGAAGATCACTGCATCTGTAAAAGATTTTGAGATGGATGATATTTCCATTGCGGGCGCGGCCGCAACGGATCTTTCGGTTTCCTTTGTTTCAGACCAGAATGAACACATGGGAAAAACAACGTTTATCATGTCGGCGGAAGGGGTCACGATCCCGGATGAAGAACCGGCGCCGGTGGAACAGGATCAGCAGACGGGCTTTCTTGACAAACTGCGGAGTCTGTTTTCGTAAAGGAGGAGTAACTGATGATCAAACTGAAAAAAGCGGTCATACATCAGTATCGCTGCATCGAGACCGAACAGACTTTAGATGTAAAGGATGATATCACGATATTGATGGGATGCAATGAAGCAGGCAAGACCAGTATTCTGGAGGCTCTTGCAAAATCAAACTATTTTGACCGGCTCGATGACCATTGTGCCTACGATCCCACCTATGATTATCCGAGACGAAGAAAGAGAGAACTGGACAGACGAAGGACATCGCCCCTTGCAGTGACTCTGACGTATGAGGTACAGGAGCCTCTGCTTAGGAAGATAAACGAGGAGATGATGTTAGCTCCGAGTTCCACAACTTTTGCAAGGATTACGAATTATAAAGGAAAATATCAGATACGGGAAAACGGATTTGAGTACGATCCTGCTGCTTTCTGGGAGGCGTATGCCTCCCGGAAAGATAAAAATATCGAGCGGTTTCGGAAGAGCCTGGCATCCATTCATACGAAAGAAGAATATAACAACTTCTGCGAAAGAATGAAGGACCAGGCGGGTAAAGAGGAAAGACAGTCTCTTCTTCGTCTCGCTCCCTATTTTGAAAACCGGCACAACTGGGAAAACCCGTTGAATGAGTATGTGTTCCGAGTATTTCTGCTTCCGAACATACCGAAGTTTATGTATTACGATGAGTATTATCTCCTTCCTTCCAGAATCTCTCTGGATAATCTGCAGGACAATACAAATCTGACGCCGGCAGAACGGACAGCAAAAGCCTTCCTCGCTTTAGCGGATATCGACCTTGAAAAGATCACAAATGCAAAAGACTCGGAAAACTATAAGTCAGAACTGGAGGCTGTACAGACTGCCATAACCAATGACCTGCTAAAGTATTGGACCAATAACCCGAACCTGCGGATTGTATTTGAGATCATACAGGAACCTGTGGAACCACAGAAAAAAGGATTCCGGCTGTTTAAGAAGAAAGAGAAGCCTCAGTTCAGATCCTGGATGGAGATCCGAATACTGAACCTGAAAACCGGAGTATCACTGCCGCTTGAAAACAGAAGCAGAGGCTTTAACTGGTTCTTCTCTTTCTGGGTATGGTTTAAGGCGATACAGAGAACGGGAAAAACACCATATATCCTTCTTCTGGATGAGCCAGGCCTGAATCTTCATGCTGCAGCGCAGCAGGACCTTCTCCATCTGATGCAGGATCTGTCAAAAGAGTACCAGACTCTTTTCACAACACATTCGACTTATCTGCTGGGGCAGATGAAAGAACATATTTACTGTGTCACAGATGGTGAAAACGGTACAGTGATCCGGCCGCTGTCAGAGGAGACAGATAAGGAAACACTTCTTCCACTGGAACTATATAACCAACAGTTGAAGAAAACCAAAGCAACAATATAACAACAGAACAAGAACCGGCAGGAACAGCCTGCCCGGTTCTTTTGTGCTGAGTGATAGTCAAAATAGGATGAATGAAAGGGGTATTGCGGTTTACGGACTATCCGTCTTTATTCGACGAGATTTTCTTATCTATCTGTTTCTGAAAAGCGAGTTTGTATTTTTAGACTACAGTGAACCGGTAATGCTTTTTTATCTGGATTATCTGGCTCTCATGGGACTGTGCATATTTATTGGTCATTATATTGCGAAGTTATGCAGGAAAATTTTCTAACAGAAAGAGGCTGTATGAAAAAGAGGGGAACTTTATGACTTATAACAAGGAGTCATATACTTTCTGGGTATCTCAAGTATCAAAATGTATTGCATTTTATATGATTCAGGGATATCAGAAAATCGATGTCAAAACAGAAGAAGAAATGTGGAAGTTAATTCATGAACTGATAGAAATAGGATATCGGGTTCAGTAAAATGTTGTAAAGGAGAGAATAAACAATGAGTAAAAAACTGGTAGCTTATTTTTCCGCAAGCGGTGTGACAGAAAAAACAGCAAAAAAATTAGCAGAGATGGCAGGTGCAGATATTTATGAGATTAAGCCTGTCCATCCATATACAGAAAGTGATTTGAATTGGATGAATAAAAATAGTCGGAGCAGTAAAGAAATGAATGATTTATCATTTCGTCCGGAAATTGCAGATAGAGTCAATGACATGGATTCTTATGATGAGATATATTTGGGATTTCCCATTTGGTGGAATCTGGCTCCAACGATTGTCAATACTTTTATAGAAAGCTATGATCTGACAGGTAAAAAAGTAACCGTGTTTGCCACCTCTGGCGGCAGTGACATGAGAAATGCAGAAAGAAATTTGCAAAGACAATATTCGCAGATTTACTGGATGAAAGGGCAGCTTTTAAATAATAGAAAGGCAATTGAGGCCTTTTTGGAACATATGAGATAGGAGCAGATATATGAAAATTGTTATATTACAGGGAAGTCCCAACAAAAATGGTTCTACCAGTATTTTGGTAGAAGAATTCAGCAGAGGGGCGAAAGCGTCTGGACATATGGTTCAAAGATTGGACTTGACGGATATGAATATAAAACCGTGTACCGGCTGCGTAGCTTGTGGGTATGAAGGTCCCTGCGTTCAAAAAGATGATAATCAGAAAATTAAAAAAGCTGTTCTGGAAGCAGATATGATCGTTTTTGCAACGCCGCTTTATTATTATGGAATGTCTGCCCAGTTAAAAACGGTTATAGACAGATTTTGTTCTTTCAATAGCAGTATTACAAGAAAACATATGAAATCAGCATTGTTGTCCGTTGCATGGAATAGTGATACCTGGACATTTGATGCGTTAGAAAGTCACTATCGGACGTTAGTAAGATATTTGGATTTTCAAGATCAGGGAGCGATATTCGGAAAAGGTTGTGGTAGTCCATCCATGACAAAAAACAGTTATTTTCCAAAGATGGCTTATGAAATGGGAAAGCGGCTTCTGTGAGTGTGATCTATATGGAAATGCTCAATGAAATTGACCTGCGGATGCGGAAAAACAATGATTTTTTATGGATATCATCTGAAGCAAAAAAAATATATCTGAAGGAACATACATCTTGCTTATTGCTTCATTTTAGTAAAACGGAAGATATGATGGAATACATACAAGAATTGATTAAAAAGGGATATGTCGTTGAGTAAGGGATATAACTGCGGTTTTTTGTAGAATTGAATTATATGAGATGGAGCAAAAGGATAATATGTACATGAAATTTCGATATTTTGGAGAGGTAAAATTTGGAAACAATGTTGCTAATATTATTTGAAGGGGATGAAAACTCAATATTAGAAGATTTGTTACATTTTTTAGAATCCAAAGGAAATACTACGCTGCTTAAGGATGAGTTAGGTAGAACTTTATTAAGATATAAAAATTTGGTAATTGATCCTCAATACCGCTCGGTAAGGGTAAAGGGGCAAGATATTGAATTGACAAATTATGAATTTGAAACCCTTTATTTATTAGCCCAAAATCCTGGTCAGGTGTTTTCAAAAGAGCAGATATATAACCAAGTTTGGAAAACGCCATATTATGGAGCGGAGGACAATGTGATGAGTCTAATTCGTAGGATAAGAAAAAAAATTGAACCCAATCCGTCGAAACCCATATATATTTTAACAGTCTGGGGAATCGGTTATAAATTCAATAATGCATTAAACGAAAAATAAGCGGCGTCTGTCAATTGTAAACAGAGCTGCTTATTTGGTATCTGTGAGTCCTAAAAGGTAATCACTGGACACATGGAAATAATTTGCGATTGCTGCAATTTCATAGTCGGGTACAAATCGTTTTCCTTGTTCAATTCTCAGGATCGTCAAATCTGTAAATTCAAATCCCTCTGTCTGTAAACGAGCTGCCAATGTCTTTTGGGAGAGTCTGGCATTTGTCCTCAGACTTTTGAGCCTTTTCCCAATAATATTTTTTGACTGTCCATTCCAATAAATTTTCATATCTTTCCTCACTTCTAAAGTTGAAGTATACATATTTGATTTTACCGATTTGAAATGCTAATATACTTCTAAAGATGAAGTTTTGTGAAAATAGGTTGAATTATTCTATATAGGCAACAATGAATATATAACAATGGAAAAAGTACAGTACTGAAAGGAGAGCATCTGTTATGGGAAATGAGGTATGGGACATAATAGGAACATTCTTGAATGGATTGCGATGTGGAAATGTAAAAAGAAAAAGTTATATCCAGTTGCAGGAAGTAGTGGAAACGAAGAACCAAAAAAAAGACGCTGAAAAAAAGTTTTTGATTATAAAAAATGCACTAGATTCTGAACAGAAAGAAGTTGTGAGAGACTATATTGAGGCATTGGAAAGTTACGCATTTGCTTCTGAGAATCAGGCATATTGTCAGGGATATGCAGATTGTATTCAATTACTAGCTGGCTTGGGAATTTTAAAGGAGGCTCCAGATATAAGGGAACTAATTAAGAAAATCAAGGGATAATTGTATGGTTGAGAAATGGCTTTTGTTGTGAGAGACGAAGCCATTTCTCTTTTTTTGATATTACAGAAAATGATTATTGGGATTTATCAGTCTTTTATCAGATTTAGTCAAAGATTATTTCGTATCATTTTCAGTAGAATCGGAATCAGGTTGCAGTAAGGCAGTGGCGGTTGCAAGAAGAACCTGAAGCTGATGCTCATTACAGTGGGTTAATAAGCGAAGTAATTGTTGATATGTAGTGTTGTTGGCATTTTTGTTTGGATATACATAATCATCTGCAGAGAGATTTAACACTCTTATGGCATCACAAAATAGCTGCAGACTTGGATTGCCCTTGTGTCGTTCCAAATCGCCTAAGTAAGCCGGAGATATTCCCAGTTTTTCAGCAAGTTCTTCCTGTGTCCAGTGTAAATCCATACGGGCATTTTTGATCATTGTTGCAAACAGTGTCTTAGGAATACCCATGTTCAGTCACCTCCATAAATATAGTGTATTACCCTGGGTTGAAAAAGTGAAAAGGGTATGAGCTTAGAAAAATATGGGGGTTTAAGCCTAGTAAGAGTATACAAATCCTTTTTCGGATAAAAAAAACAAATTCCGGAAAAGGTTCTTTGTATGCTCTTTTTCTGTTTCCGGAATAATACCGGAGAACAGTGTGATAAAAAAATACATTCATGGTTGGTATTGTAGCTGGCCTGCGGGTGTTCAATTAAAAAAAGTTTATTCAATGCTGTTCTCACAAACACCCTTGAATCTAGGGTAAAACCTTATTTTAAATCTAGGGTTATAATTTCTTTTGTTATAAAGTGCGTCCGATGGGCATGTGCCTGTCAGGGCGTATTTTGTATACATCATCCTAGCTAAACATTGGTGACAGGCATATGAAACTCGTGCGGAAGCCTTGATTCTAGGCGGGGGCGGGATTATTTAGGATGATAAGCGGGAATCCTCGGTTATTCAATTGCCGAGATGAAAGCGT
>DXXQ01000038.1 GCA_019416265.1 Clostridiales bacterium
GATCGAAACAGCCTCCGCCGCAAAACAATATTTTTTCCCGCGGCATGGTCTTTTCTGAACATACGGTATAGTTTCCGCTGAATCTGAAAAAGGTATCCGCCATGATTTTCTGATACCCCAAGGCCAGGGCTCTTTTCCTGAAATATCTGTAGTCATAGGCATACCCTTTCACTTTATCCAGCCGGAGCACCTTGATTTTTTCATGAAAATAGATGGCGCAGGCAACACGGTGCGCACCGTCCAGACATTGCCCTGAGCCGTCTACCGGAATCCATTCTTTCTCCCTGTCAAACTTTCCCCTTCGGAAGCACCGGATCAGACGGTCAAAGGAATCTATATAGCATTTCATCCCTTTTTTACTTCTCTGTCCTGTTTCTACCACGATTCCGTCCTGAAACGCTTTGATATGCTCCGTATACAGCTTCAATGCCAGCTTCCTGTTTTTTCCTGTGACCGCTGCATGAATATAATACAGCTTTGCTCCCAGGTCAAACCTTGCAGGAATAAGAAGCTCTTTTGCTTCTATCACCTCCGGAGACGGCAGCTCCTCAGGTATAAGCTTATAATATTTTATAAGATATTCTCTTATTCTTACTTCTTCCCCCATATCAGTTCCGCGCTTTCCTCACTCTCTTCCCCAAAATCATCAACGCCGCCAGACCAAGATACACAAAATTGATCACTCCAAAGCATGCAATCCCCTTCAGAAACAGACTGCCCCAGGTACTTCCGTCCATCCTCATGACAACCCTTCCTGCCGCAAGACACAAACATATGCTTCCTGCACCGGCAAGCTGATACAGCAGCTCCCAGGCAAAGGATTTATGAAAATAGCGGTACAGAAGATAAGGTTCATACCAGAAAAGCGTACACAGATTGGATATTGCGGTTGCCGCCAGAATCCCTGTCAGCCCCATGATCTCCCCCATAATTACCGAAAGGATCAGGTTTAAGACACCCCTGATGATCACAACCCAGCCTACCTTATGAAAAATCCCGGCAGACTGCCTGTATGCTCCCGTAGCTCTTCGGATTCCATCCAGATAGATGTTAAGCGTGACAAGTCCGACAATCTCCGGTGACAGCAGCGCCTCTTTTCCCATCCAGAGAATTATAAAGTCCTGGATCAGGAAATAGAAGCCTGCTGTCAGAAGCCCATTGAGCCACATTCCCATAAAGGACACCCTGCAAAAGCTTTCAAACTGCCTTTCCCTGGAATGTGTGGCGATCAGCTTTCCTATCTGTGAGACAATGGATTCATAAAATCCGGCTGCAAGACTGTGTGCCCCCATGCTGACGAAAAGATAGTTGGAATACATTCCGCTCATTCCGGTATTGATGAGCACAGAAATCAGAATGCTGTCCGTACTGTTCAGCATCACATTTCCGATCCTGTATATCATCAGATCCTTCACATTTTTATTGATGGTTTCCCTGTCCCCGGGTTCTGCCGTTTCTTTTATCTGAAAGAGATATTCATAATTTCTTTTCAGATACAGATACAATCCGCCGTCAATGAAAATATTTTTAATCAGGATACATAAGACGAAATACATATAATTTCCGGTGGAGAAAAGTATAAAAACCTCCCCCGCAAGGGCTGTCAGATCGATCGCTCCGCAGATGATGCAGACCACATACCGCTTCTGATTGACAATAATAAAATACTGCATCACCAGAAAGCGGTTAAATACAATAACAGAAAACAGGTACAGCATGTAGGCTCCGATCACTTCCAGATGGGAAATGTCTGCATTTACGGAAACTGCTACGATTCCTGCCGCTCCTGTCCCTATGACAATTACCGCTCCTGTGATCTTTCTGTAGATTTTGTCATAATAGCGGTAGATTCCGCAGATTTCTTTCCTGTCTCCCTCTTCTATGGGCTTATATAAGCTGAACAGAACTCCCATGCCGATACCGGCAAAGGCAAAGGTAAATAAATCGCAGAAATTACTGAACACCGTCTGCATTCCCAGATAGTCCAGATCCAGATAGGTTCTGACCGCATTTTTTGAAACAAGATTAATCAGAAGGGAAAGGATTTGGTATCCCATGCCAATAATGAGATTCAGATATCGGTCATATTTTTTGTTCTTCATAGCTT
Source organism: Clostridiales bacterium (assembly GCA_019416265.1). Lineage (GTDB taxonomy): Bacteria > Bacillota > Clostridia > Lachnospirales > Lachnospiraceae > Blautia_A. The sequence goes on from DXXQ01000038.1 coordinate 2,108, forward strand.
CAGGCCTCTCTGTTATGATTTTAATCCTGCATATCCGGGAAAAGCCTTACATATCCTTCTGCCAGAAAGCTGTACAGGAGAGGCGAAATTCCAAAAGCAGCCTCCAGTGCCAGATCCGAAAAGCCGGAGCAGCTAAGAATCTCCTTTCTCCGTTCTGCGTATACGTTTTTCCACTGGTCACGCAGTTCCTGTAAAAGCTCTTTTTCCTCTCCCATATACTTATGCACACGATACCAGGAAATCTGGATATTCAGAAGATACCTTTTGAACGCGTAAGCTGCCAGAACCTTATCGTTTTCATCTTCAAAAAAAGCGGCGGCCTCCTTCAGCGCTTCCAGCTTATCCAGTCGCTTTCTGTTAAAACGGGAATTCATAATACTTTCCTCTCTCTGCAGATAACAGTACAGCCTCCGGTCTGAGACAACTACACGCTGTGCCCTGTATAAGGCCCTGTAGATCACAAATTCATCCTCATGGGTTTTTCCCTCGGGGAAAAACAGCATCTGTTTCAGATTCTTTCGGTAAAGCTTCCCCCAGGCTACCGTCATTCTTCTCTCATTATACCGGACAATTTTCTCCGCAGCCTCCCTGCCTGTGTACACCTGTAACGCTTTTTCCATTTCTCTTTTCCTTTTGGACTTCTTGCTCACATAAAGGCAGGACTCCCCGGTTCCGGGCTTCTGTTCAGCCTTCATCCATACATACTGATACGAACAGACGGCTGCATCCGCCTCATACAGGACCGCGCACTCATACAGAGTCTGAAGATAGGTATTCAAAATGAAATCATCGCTGTCGATAAAGGCCAAAAACTCTCCTTCTGCCTTCTTCAGCCCTGTGTTTCTTGCTCCCGACAGTCCTTTGTTCTCCTGATGGATCACTTTGATCCTCGGATCCTTCTGTGCATACGCGTCACATATCTCTCCGCTTTTATCTTTGGTTCCGTCATCCACAAGAATAAGCTCAAAATCCTGGAATGTCTGATTCAGCACAGATTCAATACATTTTCTGATATATTTTTCCACGTTGTATACAGGAACAATTACACTGATCATCTTCTGTCTCCCTCCTTCGCTCCGCACTCCCAAGAACACATTTTCCCTTCCCGGTTCCTTTGCTGCTATTTCACCATATGAACCACATAGATTTTCATAACCGGATAGCTGATCTGAAACAGCAGTACAGGGATCCCTGTGTTTTTTCTCCGCAGCGCTGCCAGAATCATCCGGTAAAATATCCTTTGTAAAAAAGAAGGAAGATGCCCAAGCTGCCCCGCAGACTGTTTTTTTGAGGCCAGCATATTTACCTTCCTGTTTTTGGCAAAAAGCTCCGCTGTATGCTTCAGACAGGATCGTTTTCTCTCTCCGTCTGCCATACTTTTAAACAAAGTCCAGCAAAAGGTTCTCACCACCAGGGGAATCAGTATATCCATATTTTCATCCAGCTTTTCCTTCTCTTCAAGATACTCTGTGATTTCCTCGATCATCCGGATGCTTTTCCCTGCAAGTTCAGGATCTTTTTTCCTTGTGGTTGAGATATTATCCACTCTGTAAAAATAAACGGGAAGATCTATGCACCAGAATACAGGATTGAAACTCCAAACCTTCATATTAAAAGTATAATCTTCCATAAAGACCTTTTTCATTTCATGAAATCTCAGGTTCTTTTCTTTGAGAAAGGATCTCCTGTAAATCTTATTCCAGAGATACCCGAAACAGCTCTGAGCCATTACCCTGTGATACAGTTTGATCTGCTCCTTCGTCCCTTTTCTGCTGATCCTCCCCTCTCCAGGCAGAGAGATCTGTTCTCTTTCTGCATTTCCGACCCTGAAATAGCCTCCCATGACAACATCCGCATTTTTTTCCTTTGCTGTTTCCCACAGCCTGATCAGGAGCCTGGCATTTACCAGATCGTCGGCGTCTGCAAAAAAGATATAGTTCCCCCTGGCAGCAGCAAGCCCTTCATTTCTGGCAGCTCCCTGTCCCCGGTTTTCCGTATGTATCACCCGGATTCTTTCATCTTCTTTTGCCAGCGAATCGCAGATCTCTCCTGTTTTATCCAGAGAACCGTCGTTTATAAGGATGATTTCGAATTCTGCTTTCCAGTTTCCTTCTCTTATGGACGATACACAATTTTCAATGTCTTTTTCTCCATTATAAACAGGAATAATAAAGCTAATTTCCACTTCCCCTCTCCCTCTTATAAATAATCCTTCCTTTGTTGGAAGATTTCATCGTATCCACAACTTTATAGTCACAGAATATAAACGTATCTATATTCCGCTCGATCCAGCGTATCCTGAAAAAGCTGAACGTCCAGCCTGCCAGCATTCCCGCAAAAGCCCCCATTCCCCAGAATGGGATCGGAAGCTTCGATGAAAGAATACTTCCCGCCAGGGTTACGGAAAAAAAGAGAAAGGCCGTAAGGAAAGCCCCTGTCTCATCAGAAAAATAATACAGATAAATAATGTTTCCATACATCATAAAAATTCCCAGATACGCTACTACAAGGGCCGGATAAATACTAAGGGTCACACTGTCAAACCCGATCCTCCTGCCAAAAAGGACAAAAAAGAGAAAAATAAGGGTTGTGATCGCTGTCTGGCTTCCAAATACCTGGATGATCTGCTGGGAAAGGGTTCGGAACATCTTTCTTCTCCCCTTTGCGATCATCTTATACGTTCCTCCGATAACAGCTTCCATATATTCCTTATACGCCGTGTGAAAACGGGTTTCCACAACCACCGTGAAACTCACCATTGCCGAAATATTTGTAAACATGGCAAGACAGGACGCCATATCGTAGCTTTGATGGCTGTAAAAGGTCGATGCAATGAAAAGTCTGTCAGACGTTGTCCAAAATACAAAGTTATGCACATACAGACCCAGAATATAGAACAGATTTGCACCCAGAAGCCTCCTGAACTGAAACATATAGCGGACACATTCTCCATATTCCTGAGACGGACTTCGAAAATACCGTTTGATATAAGAGAAATCCCCTGCTGCAATCACAAAGAAACCCAGAGCCAGTCCGTAAATGATGGCATGGATCTCATCTGTTTTCAGAAGAAAACGGGCGGCGGCAGCCACCACCACCGTAACCCCCATACCAATCAGAAAAAACATGGCGATAATTTTATAGTCCTTTGTGGCATGGAGATAGGTAATGGCAAAAAACAGGATCACCAGCGACATCCACTGCACATATGCGGCAAGGATAAAAGGCGTATCAATATTGCCGCGAAACTTAAGGCTTAAGGCTGCAGGCAGGAACATTGCCGTCGCGATCACACAGCACAGGGTATTCCCCGTGTAGTACGATGCCAGAATATCCGAATATTCCTCCAGATAAAATTTGTCCGCCAGATATCTGGAAAATACAACATTAAACGGCGAAGTGAGAATAACCGAAAAAATAAAGGTATACAAAATTGTAGACGAAAGTAATTCTCTTTTCGCGAAAGAAATCTCTGACATTCCAAGGAGAAAATACATCAGCAGGATGGAGCAGATAACAAGTATCATGGGACCGATCGTCACAATGGAGCTGTACACAATTCCTGCCAGACCTCTGGAGATACTTTCTTTTCTGTATATTTTTTTTAGTTCAAAACCGATTCCTGCCACTATCTCACCGCCTTTTCTGATACAAGCTCCTCATAGAGCCCGCGATATTTCTCAAACACTTCTCTTTCATCGTAATCGTGAACCACTCTCTGATACCCTGCATTTCCCATTCTGCTCCGCAGCTCCCTGTCTCCTGCAAGTTTCAGGATTGCCTCTGCGATCTGGGTGATTCCCATAACCGGAGTTATGAAGCCTGCCCGTCCATAATCATCCTTCTCTCCCTCCAGCAGACCTCTGCAGTTTCCCACATTTGTTGCAATAAAGGGTTTCTTTGCCGCAAATCCTTCCAGAATGGAAAGCGGCTGTCCTTCGCTGATACTGGTAAGTATCATAAAATCCATTTTTCCGATATATTCCCGGACATTGATAACACCTGTAAATACCACATCTTTGATCTCCATGTCTCGCACCATTGCCCGACATTCCTCCCCATAGCCCTTCGCCTCGTCCATTCCGCCCATAATCCATAATTTCAGGCGGCTGTCTTTGTTCTTCGCAAGAGCAAAGGCGCTGAGCATGGTTTTTACATCCTTAATCGGCGTTACCCTGAGCACTGCTCCGATATTGATATACGGATCATCCGGCTGTTTTTCCTCAAGGTTCTCAAACTCCCAATATTTTACCCCATTGGGAATCACCCTTGTCTTCTTTTCATCACATCCAAGCTCTATCTGGAATTTTCGCGCATCCTCAAACAGAGATGTCACCCTGTCAGCATACTGATAACAGCATTCACCGATCTTCTTAAACTGTGAGATCCAGATATCTTTATAAATCCCGCTGACCCAGTCTGCCTTAATGATCTCTTCTTCCCTCTCTCTTGTGTACAGGCCATGCTCCGTCATCAGAAACGGCTTACGATACAGGGATTTCTGCATACTTCCCCAGATTCCCGCATAGCCGCTGGACACGGAATGATAAAGGTCCGCCTCTGTTGTCCTGGATTTCAGGATCGTAAACAGCGGCAGGTACAGGGAACGCATTGTCCAGAGGAAATCCGAAAAAATAACCCGGCGAAAATTTTCATTATAATAATCCAAAGCCATCTTAAAAAAGTCCTTACCTGACAGCAGGGCATTTAATGACACTTCTTTTTCCGCAAAAAACCGAATGATCACATCCCAGTCAGGCTCCTCCTTAAAGATCAGCTTTTCAAATGCCTGGTATTCCTCTTTTGTAAGCTTTACCCTTTTCTGAGTTCCGGGGTTGATGTAATCGTCATCCAGGAGATATACCTCCTGAATCTCACTGACGTTGGACGGGATTTCATATTTAAATGTCATGGCGCTGTCCCTGGTTGCCGCTATGGACTGAACGACAAATTCCACATCCGGCATGCTCTTCATCAGACTCTGCATCCAGCTCGACACGCCTCCCGTCACATAGGGATAGGCCCCTTCCACAATCAAACAAACCTTCATCCTCTTCCCCTCTCTCTTACTGCTTGTCAAAAATCACCTTTGTTTTATACAAAATCTCAAACTCTTCCGTGTATGCCTCTGCCAGATAAAGCCTGTCTCCGATTTTTTCAACCCGGATGCCTTTCGTTTTTTCGATCTGGCCGTCTCCGGGAAGAGACAGATAAAAATATGCCTTTCCTGTAAAATTATAAAGGGTTCCGGCTATCTTTTCTTCGTTCCAAAGCTCCCTGTCCTGCGCTTCCTCCCTGCTGTTTCCGGCAGCTTCATAAGTAATTTCCGGCTGAAGCATATCCATCGACAAAATACGGTAAACGGCTTCGCTCACTGTAACCCGGTCAAGCCAAGGCTGATCCTGCCTGTCTGTACCGAGAACCGATTCCAGATTCATGCAGAAATCGATCCAGGACTGGGAATCCTCAGTTCCGTAC
>DXXQ01000039.1 GCA_019416265.1 Clostridiales bacterium
GTTCCAGGATTTACACAATCTTCCGGAAGGCTATGAGGTTCCGGAGGGCAGGGTGAAACCATGGGGAACCGGACATGCGGTATTGAGCTGTATCGATGAAATTGACGGGCCTTTCGCAGTTATCAACGCAGACGATTACTACGGAAGCCACGCCTTCAAGATGGCATATGACTTCCTGTCCGAGAACACAGACACAGAAGATACCTATCAGTATATGATGGTTGGCTACAAGCTTGAAAACACCCTTACAGACAACGGTCATGTAGCCCGTGGCGTATGTGTGACAGATGAGAACGGATATCTTCAGACTATCAATGAGCGTACCCGCATTGAGAAAAAAGACGGCGGCGCAGCTTATACAGAGGATGACGGAGCAACCTGGACGATGCTTCCGGAGGGCAGCACAGTATCTATGAATATGTGGGGCTTCTCAGCAAGCATCCTCAAAGAGCTGAAAGACAGATTTGCAAAATTCCTGGATGAGAATGTAGAGAAGAATCCGCTGAAATGCGAATACTTCCTTCCTTTTGTTGTAGACGAGCTTCTCGGAGAGAAGAAGGCAACAGTAAAGGTGCTTAAATCTATGGATAAATGGTACGGAGTGACCTACAAAGAGGACAAACCGGTTGTAGTGGCAGCAATCCAGAAACTGAAAGATGACGGATTATATCCTGAGAAATTATGGGGGGAAGAATAAGTGGAATTAAAAGAAAATATGAAAGAAGTTCTCAGCGCATATGAGTTCGAGGGAGAACTGGTGGAGTGTATCCCTTACGGAAGCGGACATATTAACGATACGTTCCGTCTTACATACAAAACAGAAGCAGGGGAAAGACGCTTTATTCTTCAGAGAATGAACAAGAGCATTTTTACAAAGCCTGTAGAACTGATGGAGAATGTCAGCGGCGTTACTTCCTGGCTGAAAAAGAAAATTACGGAAAACGGCGGAGATGTGGAGCGTGAGACTCTGAATCTTGTGAAGTCAAAAGAAGGCAAAGACTATTATGTAGATGCGGAAGGCGAATACTGGAGAGTATACCTCTTTATCGAAGGGGCAACTTCCTACGATGCAGTAAAAGATGAAAACGATTTTTATCAGAGCGCAGTTGCTTTCGGCCATTTCCAGAGACTTCTGGCTGATTATCCGGCGGAAACTCTCCATGAGACGATCGTAAACTTCCATAATACCGTAGACCGTTTCAACAATTTCAAAAAAGCAGTAGAGGCAGACGTTGTGGGACGGGCAGCATCTGTTCAGGAAGAAATTAAGTTTGTACAGGACAGAGAGGCGCTGGCACATGTGCTTGTTGATATGCAGGCAGAGGGCAAGCTTCCCCTGCGTGTTACACACAATGATACAAAGCTTAATAACATTATGATCGATGATAAGACCGGAAAGGCAATCTGCGTCATTGACCTTGACACCGTTATGCCGGGGCTTGCAGTAAACGATTTTGGTGATTCCATCCGTTTCGGCGCAAGCACAGGGGCTGAGGACGAGCAGGATCTTTCCAAAATTTCCTGTGACTTAAACCTTTACGAGATTTATGTAAAAGGCTTTATCGAAGGCTGCGGCGGCGCTCTGACAGAGACGGAGATCGATATGCTTCCAATGGGAGCCATTATGATGACCTTTGAGTGCGGTATGCGTTTCCTTACAGATCATCTGGACGGCGACAACTATTTCAAGATCCACAGAGAAAACCACAATCTTGACAGATGCCGGACACAGTTTAAGCTGGTTGCAGACATGGAAAGCAAGCTTGAGCAGATGAAAGCTATTGTAGAAAAATATAAATAATGGTACAATAAAGCAGTAATCCGAACAGAACGGGTTTCGGGGAAATGTTTGGTTACAGGAACGTGTTGATATGCTGAAATCCGTGACATCAATTAAGCGCAGGAAAGATACAGCGCGGAAATTAGGAGGAAAATGACATGGCAATTTTAGTAACAGGCGGAGCCGGATACATCGGAAGCCATACAGTCGTAGAGCTACAGAACGCAGGCTATGAAGTAGTAGTTGTGGACAACTTATGTAATTCCAGCGAAAAATCCCTTGAGAGAGTATCCAGGATCACAGGAAAACCGGTGAAATTCTACAAAGCCGATATCCTTGACAGAGATGCCCTAAACGACATTTTTGAAAAAGAAGACATCGATTCCTGTATTCATTTTGCAGGCCTGAAGGCAGTGGGCGAATCTGTTGCGAAACCCTGGGAATATTATGAGAATAATATTGCGGGAACCTTAACTCTTGTAGACGTTATGAGACAGCATGGCGTGAAGAATATCATCTTCTCTTCATCGGCAACTGTTTACGGTGATCCGGCAATGATCCCGATCACAGAAGAGTGCCCGAAGGGACAGTGCACAAACCCATATGGCTGGACAAAGTCCATGCTGGAGCAGATCCTGTCCGATATCCAGAAGGCAGACCCGGAATGGAACGTAGTACTTCTCCGCTACTTCAACCCAATCGGCGCTCATGAAAGCGGAACGATCGGCGAGAATCCAAATGGAATTCCGAATAACCTGATGCCGTATATCACTCAGGTTGCAGTTGGCAAATTAAAAGAACTGGGAGTATTCGGAAATGACTACGATACACACGACGGTACCGGAGTCAGAGATTATATTCATGTAGTTGACCTTGCAAGAGGCCATGTGAAGGCTCTGAAGAAAATCGAAGAAAAAGCCGGCCTGAACATCTACAACCTTGGTACAGGAAACGGCTACAGTGTTCTTGACATTGTAAAGAACTTTGAGAAAGCCAACGGCGTAAAGATTCCTTATGTGATCAAACCGCGCCGCCCCGGCGATATTGCAACCTGCTATGCAGATCCGGCCAAAGCAGAAAAAGAACTGGGATGGAAGGCTGAATTCGGAATCCTGGAAATGTGCCGTGATTCCTGGAAATGGCAGAGCAATAACCCAAACGGTTATGACGAATAAAAATGGATTTGAATAAAAAATAAAGAGGCCCCTGTTTCCTCCGGTGTGATTCCGGAGAAAACAGGGGCTTTTATGGAAGTTAATATTTTTTAACTTTTTCGAATTTCGGTTCACAGGTAAGCTCAATTCCAAGCTTGCGGAATTCCTGGATATCCACCATGGAAAGCAGTACGGAAATATGAGCCTGACAGCCTTTCAGTTTGGGAAGCTGCATAAGCGCCTGACGGGCGTGTTCGCTGTTTGCTGCGCTGATGGAAAGGGCGATCAGGGTTTCATCTGTGTGGAGGCGGGGGTTTTTGCTTCCGAGATATTTGATCTTTAATTCCTGGATCGGACGGATCGCATCCGGTGAGATCACATGCTCTTTATGGTCGATGCCGGCCAGATCCTTCAGTGCATTGAGAAGAAGGGCGGAGGAGGCTCCGAGAAGGTCGGAGGTTTTTCCGTATACAAGTCTTCCGTCTGCAAGCTCAAGTGCTGCGGCAGGAGCGCCTGTTTCTTTTTCCAGCTCCAGACTTGCCGGAACTACGCGGCGGTCTTCGAGAGAAGCATGTGCCTGTCGGAGGAGAAGCTCGATTTTGTACACTTCATCTTCCCGTCCGCTTCCTTCCACAAGAGCGGCTTTGCTCTTATAATATCTGCGGATGATTTCCTGTCTGGAGGCTTCCCGGCAGGCCTCGTCGTCAACGATACAGTTTCCAACCATATTTACGCCCATATCTGTAGGAGATTTGTATGGGCATTCTCCGATGATCTTCTCGAACATGGCCTGGAGAACAGGGAAGATCTCCACATCGCGGTTATAGTTTACTGTTGTCTCTCCATATGCTTCCAGATGGAAGGGGTCGATCATATTTACATCGTTTAAGTCTGCAGTGGCTGCCTCATAAGCCAGGTTTACCGGGTGTTTCAGAGGAATATTCCAGATAGGGAAGGTTTCGAATTTCGCATATCCGGCGCTGATTCCCCGTTTGTACTCATGGTAGAGCTGGGAAAGGCAGACTGCCATTTTTCCGCTTCCGGGTCCGGGTGCGGTGACAATGACCAGAGGGCGGGAGGTTTCGATATAATCATTTTTGCCATAGCCCTCGTCGCTTACAATCAGGGCAGTATTGCTGGGATAGCCAGGGATCAGATAGTTTACATATACGCGGATTCCAAGCTTTTCCAGACGTTTGCGGAAGGCATCGGCGCTTTCCTGACCTGCATACTGGGTGATACATACACTGCCTACAAGAAGGCCTTTTTCTGTGAAAACGTCCATCAGACGGAGGACATCCTCGTCGTAGGTGATTCCAAGGTCGCCGCGGACCTTATTTTTGTCAATATCTCCGGCACTGATAACAATGACGATTTCCGCCTGGTCGGAAAGCTGCATAAGCATGCGGAGCTTACTGTCCGGTTCAAAGCCCGGAAGGACCCTGGAAGCGTGGTAATCATCAAAAAGCTTGCCGCCGAATTCCAGATAAAGCTTGTTGTCAAATTTACTGATGCGTTCGCGAATATGTTCGGACTGCATTTTCAAATATTTGTCATTGTCAAATCCTGTCTTCATTTGTTTATTTCCTGTCCTTTCCATCAATATCATAAATGTCTCCGTCTGGGAGGTTTCCTTTTGTATTGCTTAAAAAACACTTTGTCATCAGTATACTACAAAACAGGGGATTTGTAACAGGGAAATTTCACATATTTATGTTTTTTTTCCGGATTTGGTACAAATAACGGAAAAATTAAAGTTATTTCACAATCTGGCAGTTGATTTATACATGTTTTCTCTTTATAATAAAAAGGATAACAAGAGGAGGATAAAAATGGATAATATGGACAACAACCAAAACGGCAATCGTCCTGATAACAGAGAACCTAATACAAAGGGACCGAACAAAAACCGTCAGTCGATTCTGGCTTTCCTTATATGCCTTCTTGTCACTCTGGTGTGCTTCAGCCTTTTCACAAATATGCTGAAGGATAATTCCAGTGAAATTTCCTATGACAAGTTTATAGACATGGTAGAAAAAGATCAGATAAGGGAGGTAACGATACAGTCGGGAGGAACCCTGACCATTGTACCGAAGAAACAGGAATCCCGTTTTTCTGAGATGAGCTATTACACAAATCAGGTGGAGGATGAAAATGCCCTGACCCAGCGTCTGGAGGGGACAGGAATTGAATTTCACAGAGAACCGCCGGATGCCCTGGGAGAGCTGGTGGCAATGCTGGTGAGCGTACTTCTTCCCACCCTTCTGCTTTTTGGCCTTCTGATGATCTTCATGCGCCGTATGAATAAGGGCGGCGGAATGATGGGAGTTGGCAAGAGCCGTGCAAAGGCCTATGTTCAGAAAGAAACAGGGATTACCTTTAAAGATGTGGCAGGACAGGATGAGGCGAAGGAATCTCTTCAGGAAGTGGTGGATTTCCTTCACAATCCGGGGAAATATACGACGATCGGAGCAAAGCTTCCCAAGGGAGCCCTTCTTGTAGGGCCTCCGGGAACAGGTAAAACCCTTCTTGCAAAGGCAGTGGCAGGAGAGGCTCATGTGCCGTTTTTCTCTCTGTCAGGTTCTGAATTTGTGGAAATGTTCGTAGGTGTGGGAGCATCCCGTGTCCGCGATCTTTTTGAGGAGGCAAAGAAAAACGCCCCCTGTATTGTTTTTATTGATGAGATCGATGCCATCGGAAAGAGCCGTGATTCCCGTTACGGAGGCGGCAACGATGAGCGTGAGCAGACTCTGAACCAGCTTCTTGCGGAAATGGACGGTTTTGATACCTCCAAGGGTCTTCTCATTCTGGCGGCAACCAACCGTCCGGAGGTTCTGGATCCGGCGCTTCTGCGTCCGGGACGTTTCGACCGCCGTGTCATCGTAGACCGTCCGGATCTTAAGGGGCGTGTGGATATTCTCAAGGTTCATGCCAAAAACGTTATGCTTGACGATACTGTTGACTTTGATGCCATTGCTCTGGCAACCTCCGGAGCGGTGGGCTCGGATCTGGCAAATATGATCAATGAGGCAGCTATTCTTGCGGTGAAAAACGGACGGCGCGCCGTTTCCCAGAAGGATCTTCAGGAAGCCGTGGAGGTGGTGCTTGTAGGTAAAGAGAAGAAGGACCGTATTTTAAGCGAGCAGGAGAGAAAGATCGTTTCCTACCACGAGGTGGGACACGCCCTTGTAAGCGCTCTTCAGAAGGATGCGGAGCCTGTGCAGAAAATTACCATTGTACCCCGTACCATGGGAGCCCTTGGCTATGTGATGCAGGTACCGGAGGAGGAGAAATACCTCAATACCAAAAAGGAACTGGAGGCTATGCTGGTCGGTTATCTTGGAGGCCGTGCTGCAGAGGAGCTTGTGTTTGAGACAGTGACAACAGGAGCAGCCAATGATATTGAGCAGGCCACAAAGGTGGCAAAGGCAATGATCACCCAGTACGGAATGTCTGAGAAATTCGGACTGATGGGACTTGCCACAGTGGAGAATCAGTATTTAAGCGGCCGCGCAGTTCTGAACTGCGGAGATAATACAGCCACGGAGGTGGACCATGAGGTGATGATGCTCCTTCATAAATCTTATGAAGAGGCTAAGGAGCTGATCGGTTCCCATATGGAGGCTCTTCACAAGATCGCAGACTTCCTTATCCGGAAGGAAACCATTACAGGTAAGGAGTTTATGAAGATTTTCCGTGCAGTAGAGCAGGGCAGGGAGATTCCCGAAAATCTGGATGATCTGGATCTGCCGGAGCAGGAAGAAGCTCAAAAGGAACAGGAAGCTCAAAAGGAGCAGGAAGAAAAGGAAGCTACGGAAGAAAAATCCGAAGCCTGCGGGGAAGAAGCAGGATCAGAAACCTTACAGGAAGCTGTACCGAAAACAGAAGAATAGAATGTGTAACAGGAAGCCGGGAAAGAAAATTCCCGGTTTTCTTTATGCTTTGGAGCGTGTATAATGTGGATAAGTAATCCCGTATACTGGATTTTCGGAGGAAAACTTATGTTTCAGATAGAAGAAGAACTGAAAAAACTGCCCGCAAAGCCGGGGGTTTATATTATGCATGATGAGAAGGATGAGATCATCTACGTGGGGAAGGCAGTGAGCCTGAAGAACCGTGTCCGCCAGTACTTCCAGAGCAGCAGAAATAAGGGGGCAAAGATTGAGCAGATGGTCACCCATATTTCCAGGTTTGAATATATTATCACAGATTCCGAGCTGGAAGCTCTTGTACTGGAATGTAATCTTATTAAAGAGCACCGGCCGAAATATAATACGATGCTGAAGGATGACAAAAGCTATCCCTTCATTAAAGTGACGGTGAATGAGGCATACCCCAGAGTCCTTTTTGCCCGCAGAATGAAAAAAGACAAGGCGAAATATTTCGGCCCCTATACCAGCAACACAGCGGTGAAGGATGTCATAGAGCTTGTCAGAAAGCTTTATCTGGTGCGTTCCTGCAGCCGGAATCTGCCCAGAGACTGCGGAAAAGACCGGCCCTGCCTGTACTATCACATGAAGCAGTGTAACGCGCCCTGCCAGGGAAATATCAGCTCCGAGGAGTATAAAAAAAATATAGACAGGGTGCTGCGGTTCCTGAACGGGGATTTTAAGGAAACCATCGATGATCTTACGGGTAAAATGATGACTGCGTCTGAGGAGATGCGGTTTGAGGACGCTATGGAGTACAGAGACCTGATCTCCAGCATCCGAAAGATCGGAGAGCGCCAGAAAATCACCGGTTATGGGGAAGAAGATAAGGATATCATTGCCGTGGCCATGGATGACAGCCTGGATCTGAGAGAACAGGATGCGGTTGTACAGGTCTTTTTTGTACGCGGAGGAAAACTGATCGGAAGAGAGCATTTTTACCTTCGGGTGGCAAGGGGAGATACAAAGGCTCAGGTTTTGTCCAGTTTTATCAAGCAGTTTTATGCGGGGACGCCTTTTATCCCCAGGGAAATCATGCTTCAGAAAGAAATTGAGGATGCAGAAATCATAGAGGAATGGCTTACTGCCAGAAGAAAGCAGAGAGTTTATCTTCGTGTGCCGAAAAAGGGGACAAAGGAAAAGCTGGTGGAGCTTGCCGCTGAAAATGCGGAAATGGTTTTGAACAAAGACAGGGAGCGCATCAGACGGGAGGAAGGAAGAACCATAGGGGCTGTACGGGAAGTGGAGAAGTGGCTGGATCTTTCCGGCATCACAAGGATGGAGGCTTACGATATCTCAAATATCAGCGGCTTTGAGTCGGTAGGCTCTATGGTGGTGTATGAAAAGGGAAAACCAAAACGCAGCGATTATCGTAAATTCAAAATTAAATGGGTGCAGGGGCCAAATGATTACGCCAGCATGGAGGAAGTGCTTACCAGGCGTTTTACACACGAATGTAAAGGGGAGTTTGACAGCTTTTCCCTCATGCCGGATCTGATCCTTATGGACGGTGGAAGAGGACAGGTGAACATCGCCCTGAAGGTGCTGGAAAAACTGGGGCTTTCGATTCCCGTATGCGGTATGGTGAAGGATGACAGCCACAGGACAAGAGGGATTTACTTTAACAACAGGGAGATTCCTGTTGATACGTCCAGCGAAGGCTTCCGTCTGATCACAAGGATCCAGGATGAGGCCCACCGTTTTGCAATTGAATACCACCGTTCTCTCAGAAGCAGGGAGCAGGTGCATTCCCTTCTGGACGATATTCCGGGCATCGGAGAATCCAGGAGAAAAGCCCTGATGCGCAGGTTCAAGTCCCTTGAGAACATCAGAAAGGCTTCGGAAGAAGAACTGGCACAGACAGAGTCCATGAACAGGCGGAGCGCACGGCAGGTATACGAGTTTTTCCATAAGCAGAACACAGATACGGATTCTTCGGAAGAAAAAGCAGACAGGAGCTAGGGGGAAGGCCCGGATTTTGTACCTGGGATTCGCTATATGGATTGAAGTTATGGGGAATAATGTGTTATAATTCATTAGGAAAGTATCAGATTCAGAGCAGACAAAAAGAGCAGTTCTGCAATAAACCGGAACTGCTCTGAATGTGATTCTTTCATATTGTACCCAGTCGCGGTATTTTAGCCAGTTCTTATATGGGGATTATATTGTTTCCAGAGGGTGAAAATTATCGGATTTTCTGGGGGATCGGCTGAAAACACGCAGATTTTTGTGGTGTAAAACATTGCAGGGCATACTTTTAAAGCCTCCCGTTGGCAGGCTTTTTCAAAACAGTATAAGAAACCGGAATGATCAGGATGGTGCATAATACCTTCCCAGCTGTTTCATGGAACTATGGCCACATTCCGGACAGATAGAAATATCAAAGTCCCACACAGCCTTTAAAAGCTCAGCCATGGACATATCTGTAAACCGTCTTTTAAAACGCTGATGTCCCTGCAGGGCAAAAATGAGTTTCAGGTTTTTTCTTTTCATCCGGTTGTTCAGGAAA
>DXXQ01000004.1 GCA_019416265.1 Clostridiales bacterium
GTTGTTTTCTGAGATAATCTGTCGAATTTGTTCCTTTGCAACTGCCATAAAAATACTCCTTTTCGATAAGAATTGTCATATCTGAATTCTTACCAAAAAGGAGTCATTTTTTACCAGAAACACAAACTTTTTTACACTACCTTAAAACTATTTCATTGCAGCTATGATTGTTCCTTAGTCTCCTAAAAAAGGGCAAAAAATCCCTGTATGAAGATTGGGTAGAAATTATCGTGTTGTTAATGTACGTTAAAAGTTATGTTACTATGTCAAGCTTATTTACTTCTATTAATCACAAATACTGTGACATTGTCGAAGATAGACACTCGGAGAAAATATAATGTTTCATCCGAGTGTCTGATTCATTTAGCAGTTTACAATCTCCATGTCGGAATCTTCAATGTTATCTACAGAAGAAGTAAAAGATTCCAAAGTAGAAGATGCTGAATTGGAATCCTTTGAGGCTATAGTTGCAATTGCCCCTATGGAACCTAGAGCTACCAATGCTATACATTGTACCGGTGATAAGGATTTAATGGTATCGGATACCTTGTCTAGTGTATCAGAAATATTCATGTTGTGTTCTCCTTTCTTTGAGGTGAAGTTATATTGTTTTTTACAAGTATATTGTAATATAAGCTGTGATTTTTTTTTAGATTCTAATAGAGGAAGATACGTTGTGTATTTCACCTAAAATAGTGGAATCGGAGTGACAGGCACGCGAAAAAACAAATAAAAAAAGTAAACGGAAGATAAAGATCCAAGAAGATATTTATAAAAAGGGTAAGCGTAAAATAGCGTCTACTATAAGAGGGCGATCTGAGTAGATCGGAGACGGATATAAAGCTTCAATAAGTAAATTTTGAAAAAAGGAGTTGCTGCACCAAGTGATTTGTGTAGCAGCTCCTTTTCTGTGATAGCTTTTGTGAAAAGCCGTATGGTTGCCGGCATGTGCCGGAGCTTTTTCAGAAGGGGAATAAAACGTTTTGTTTATTTGGGGATTTTCATTGTTTTTTTGTAGCCTGTTTTGAGGTGAACAGTTTCTTGTATGCGGATACATGGCTGGTCGGCACTTTTATGACTGCTTTAGAATTGTAATTCTATTTGAATTCATGTATTATAATGGTAATAAGATTGTATGGACGTAGTAATCGGATTAGTTAGGGTATTGAAAAAAGTAATATGAGGAGGAAGAACCATGTGTGATGTTAAAAAATATGGGAAAATTTATGAAGAAATAGCTAAACTTGATGCAGAAGATACATTGCAATTGATGCTGGAATCTGAGACAGAAGAACAGAGAGAGTTTTACCAGATGGTTGGTGATTTCCTGCTTCAGAAAAATCAGAGGGAGGCAATAGAAAGGAATTTGTTCTAAATGTTGAAGTATGTATTGGTAGGTGGAGTAAATGGAGCAGGTAAATCTACGCTATATGTTTCAGAAAAGAGTAAATCGGAGTGACAGGCACGCGAACAGTTTGAACTGACACAAAAACTGCTTTCATGTGTTTGCCTGATGTATATTTATATTACAAAAGCAGGAGATTCGGCTCTTATAAGGCCGGGTCTCCTGCTTTTTACAGCTTATGCTGTTATCATCGTTTGGTTTTGAGCCTTTAGAGTGAGGGCGAGAGTCATGAAAGACTTATACTTCTCACATTGCTCCAAACAGAATAGAAATTCGTTTTATTTACTGTTTTATAGGTACGTACACGAACATAACATTTGCCGCGGAAGTTAGGAGAAACCTTCTTGGAAAGAATTTTTCGACTGCTTACTTTAACGGTTTTCGCTCCTGTAAATTTGCTGTTTTTTGCATACTGAATCTGATATCCGGTAGCTGAGGAATTTGACTTCCATTTGGCGGTAAAGGTCTTGCCGCTTTTGGAAAGGGATGTCAGTGTATTTTTGGATAAATAATATCTGTACTTGGCAGGAGATACTTTGCTGATATTGGTTCCGTTGGTACCATAAATACGATAGGTGTAGCGATGTCCGTTCTTTACGGAAGTATCTGTCCAGGAAATAGTGTTTCCGCTGGTGATGGTTTTTACCTTCTCATATTTTCCGTTTCCGATGCTGCGTTCAATCAGATAACCTGTGGCATTTCCCATCTTATTCCATTTCACTTCCAAACCTTTGGAAACAGGTGTCACACTTTTGATCACCGTGGAAAAATGATTCAGAGGAACAGTCCAGGTTTTCCAGTCGATTCGCTCTGCCCCATGAGAAACTAGATTGGAGCGGTCCCAGGTTTTTCTGTCAGCAGGATAATAAGCTGTGATGGTTCCTCCTTTTGCAAAAGTATCTGTAGTTTCAAATTTGGGAGCGTCACCGCAAAAATACAATTCCCGCAAAGAAGTACATCCGCTAAAAGCGCTTCTTCCAATAACAGGGGAGGAGCCAATCACCACCTTTTCAAGAGAGGTACATTCGCTAAAAGAAGAATAATTTATTCTTGTTTTGTGATTCGTTTCATTAAACTCCCTCCTTTTAAAAGAAATAGATTGAATGTAATTCCATATTATAAAACCTAAACGAATTTTGCAATAAGATGAAAGTTAACAATTACAGAAAATTCTTCTCTGACATCAGGTATTTAAAGAACTTTTTCGAAGAAATATAAGAAAATGTTAAAGTTTACATGATTGCTAAGAGGATGGAAACGTGTTAGTTTGAATATATAGTTAAATTGGGATTTTATACGTTAAAAATCGGAGTGACAGGCACGCGAAAATATACGTAAAAAAGACGGGAGAGCTATGGAGAAAGCTGCAGGGGAAAAGAGACTTTGGAGTGTCTGAGAGGGTTTCACCAGTCCTATAGCTTTCCGGATGCTTATCTGGTGAAAAACAACAATACAGAGTTACGCTTTCTATATTTTAAAGCACTTAAGGAAAACAGGTAAAAGTAATGAAAGAGATGAAGAATTTCAGCGAAAAATTGTCAGGTAAAGAAATGCTGTGCTTTTTATTTCCCCTCTTATTATCCGGGCTGTTTCAGCAGATTTTTTTACCTTATAGCACCACAATTTCCGCAAGATATCTTCCGGAAGAATCCCTGGCGGTCATTGGTTCTCTGGGAGCCTGTAAATCCATAGAAAATGCGGTTTTTGTGGGTATGAGCACAGGGTTTGCTTTTTGCGTTAATCGAGAGGTGAACAACCGGAATCCGCAAAAATATTTTCGTGTGTTTCATAGCGCGCTTTTGCTGACCGTGGGATTTTTGCTGATCAGTATGATCCTTGCATTGTTTCCGGATTCGATTTTGACCATTTCCAATGTGCCGGAAGCAATCAGAGGGGAAGCTAGGGGATATTTGTCTTTTTTGCTGCTTGCAGGAGGCTTCTGGGGTGTGGAAAATATGCTGTTATCAGCCATTCAGGGACGTGGAAAGACTGTTTTTACATCGGTGGCAGTGGTTTTGGCAACGATGGTTCAGCTGGTGAGCCTGTGGGTGATGCTGGATGAGTTGTCCCTTGGAGTGGAAGCGGTATCTCTGGCAATGTTGGTATATCATATGTTTCTCTGTATTTGTCTGCTTGGTTTCCTTCTTCGAACTTCTTGGGGAAGAGAGCTGCTGTTACGATTTCAAGGAAAATTTTCCTTTACAGACAGTATGAAAGAATTGAAAGAACTGTTTAAAAGCGGGGCGGCAAAAAGCGCTATGATGCTGATGGTCAGTCTGGGATTTTTTGTCATGCAGAGAAATGTAAACCGGATGCCGGTAGAAAATCTGGCAGGATATGCCCATGCGGAGTCTTTGAACTCGCTTCTCTGGCAGCCTCTTTGTGTCTGTGGTACTGCGGCTGGGATTATTTCTGCTCGTACTTTGGGGAATAGTCGAAGAGAGTTGTGTCAGTTTTACAACAGGCAGTTGCTGAAGTATTGTGTGGTATGGTGCCTTGGTCTTATGATATTTGCTTTTCCGGGAGCAGACCGGCTGATCCGTATCATGGCAGGTGCAAAGGCAGAGTCGTGTGTGGTTGAAGCAGGCGCCTTGTGGATTCAGATTGCAATTCCATCTTATATCCTGTTATCTGTTTTGATGATCGGACGCAATGCGCTGCAGGCAATGAAGAATTACAGAGCACTTTTGCTTTTGGGATTTCTGGAAATGTCCGTGAATTTATTTTGCGGTTGGGTGATGATTCCGGTTTGGGGATACTGGGGATTTTGTATGGCAAATATGCTTCGCTGGGGAATTCCGGGGCTGGCGGCAGGTTTGATCTATTGGAAAAGAATCCGTTCATAGACAGGGGGGATAACTGTTGAAGGAAAAACGGCATCTGGAAATGATGGAAAAGGAGCTTCTGGAGTGGAAAGAGAAACAGTTTTTGCTCAGAAAAAAATATAGTTCCACACCGGCAGGTTTTGAGAATCCGGAGGCACTTTTATTTGCGGAAAATAAATTGAAGCAGGAAAAGCAGGAATATCATAATCGAAAAATATATGGCTTTCTGGGGGGATATGAACCGGAAGAAGAGCGATTTGTTGGGCGGGAATGGTATCTGGAAGAAATAGAACGTATTTTTTCGCAGGGAAATGTGAAGGTTGCGCTTTATGGAATTGGTGGAATTGGAAAAACATCTCTGGCGAGAGCCTATGTAAAGCGAGTGCAGCAAAGCGATCACCCATATGATGAGGTGCTGTTTTTGTCCTACAATATGGGCCTGGAGGAACTGATTTGTGATGATGTTCAGCTTCCTATTTCCAATTTATGTTATTCTAGAGATAAATATGGTTCCAGGACAAAATACTTTACAGAAAAGCTGGAGGTATTAAGACAGCTTGCCGGGCGGCTTCGTCTTCTTTTGATCCTTGATGACTGTAACATGGAAAAAGATAAACGAATGGCAGAAGTGTTTTCTCTTCCCTGTCAGATTCTTGTAACTACCAGAAGAAATCCGAACGTGTGGGAAGAAGCACTTTTGGATGTGGAGCTTCATGGAATCCGGGTGAACAGGTTTGATACGGAAGAGGAGTGGAATGCATTTTTTCATTTATATCAGCCGCACCCTTTTTCCGGTGAAGAGATGAATGAACTGCTTCGTTATCGGGAGCAGGTACATGGGCATACCCTTCTTATGATGTTGAAAATCCAGGGAATTGGCCTTCGGGAAAACGAGAGTCTTTCCGAAGACCAGGTGGAGGAATTTGCGAAAGATCTGTTTTGCAGATTCCACTTGCGAAGGGATGAAAAGCAGGCTCTTTGTGAATTGGCGATCATGCCTGTTCAGGGAATCGAAGAGGAGCTTTACTATCAGATTTCCAATGTATCGGAAAAGTCTGTTCAAAATCTGGCAAATTATCTTCTTGTACGGCGAGAAGGAAGAATGATATCTTTACATCCAATCGTTGCAAAGGCTGTAAAAAAGGCTTTTTGTCCAGGACAGAAGACTTACAAAACAATGGTGAACAAAATGAAGCTTCTGACCTATCATGGATGGAATCAGCCCTATCTTTATAACCAGAGATTGGAGCCTTATGTTTTTGCGATTCTGAAAGAATTTCCGAAGCCTTTGTACTGGCAGTATCAGGAGTATGATGGCATGACTACTCTTTTGTGGATTCAGGGATATTATGAGGAAGCGCAGCATTATTGTAAAATTCTATTTGAGACAGTAGAGGAGCATTACGGAGAATACCATCAAGTGACGGTAGAAATGGCTCTTCGCGTGGCAGCTGCTTATTATAATGCCATGGACTTTGAGGAAGCTCATGCCTGGTATGTGGAAGCCTATCGTCGAATGCAGAAGAGTGAACCATTTGATGATCGGTTCGAGTTTGTCTGGAGTGTTGCATGTGCAAAATTATCCCGGGAGTATCGTTATCTCGGGCAGTTTGAGGAGGCGCTTGTATTGATCGAGGAGGCTCTGGAGTATATTAAAAAGTATGATAGCTGCGGAAGCCAAGTGAGTACGAAATGTCACTGCATTTTAAATAAGGCGCGGATTTTGTGGGATATGGAGCGGTTCCAGGAGGCATGGGAGCTGGGAAATGAAGTGAAAAAATTAGCTTGTGCTTATGATAAAAAAACCGGGAAACTAGATAACAATGAATTTGACCGTTTTCTGGTTAAGATGATGCTTCATCGGGGAGAGTATGATTCAGCAGAAATGCTTGCCAGAAATATGGTGGAAAAGGCGGAGGTTTTTCGCCATCGGACGTCCAAGGAAATGCTCAGTATAAGAGAGCATCTGGCAGAGGTATGGAAGGTGAGGGGGAAATATTCGGATGCTTTAAAGGTATATGAGGAAATTCTGGAGATTCTGGAGGAAGAATTTCCATATCAAAGAGACTGGATTGCGAGAATCCGGGAAAATATAGAAGAGATTGATGGTTTATTGGGATCGGAGTGACAGGCACGCGAAAAAACAAATAAAAAAAGTAAACGG
>DXXQ01000040.1 GCA_019416265.1 Clostridiales bacterium
GTTCTTATATGCGCCTCCGGGAACCAGCCCCATGGAAGCATAATCCAGAGCCCCGCTGATCACCGGAATCTCTTCTGTATGGATATAGAAAGTCAGATTGCTTCCCTCTGCCATCTCCATGGCATGGCCGACCAGCCCAAATCCGGTGATATCTGTACAGCCATGAACATCAAGATGCTTCACAGCCTCACAGGCATATTTATTCAGGCAGCACATCACCTTTACAGCTTCCTGTTCTTCCTCCGAAGAGGCAAGCTCCGCTTTCACGGCAGTATTGATGATTCCGCTTCCCAAAGGCTTGGTAAGAATCAGCACATCCCCTTCTCTTGCTCCATCGTTTCTCCACATTTTCTGATGATTTACAAAACCGGTCACACATAAACCGTATTTCGGCTCATCGTCCTGTATGCTGTGTCCTCCGGCAAGAACTGCTCCTGCCTCCTGAACCTTATCTGCACCTCCTGCAAGGATCTCTCCCAGGATATCCACAGAAAGACAGCCCGGAAAAGCCGCGATATTTAAAGCAATCTTCGGCTCTCCTCCCATAGCATACACATCACTCAATGCATTCGCCGCTGCAATCTGTCCAAAGGTATAAGGATCATCTGCAATCGGGGTAAAAAAGTCTACTGTCTGTATCAGGGCAAGCTCCTCTGATACTTTATAAACAGCAGCATCGTCGGAAGTATCGGTTCCCACTAATAAATTCGGATCATAAAATTTCGGCAGCTTACCCAAAACTTGGGCAAGGGTCCCAGGACCTATCTTCGCCGCTCATCCCGCTGTCTTTGCATATTGCGTAAGACGGATTTTTTCATTTTCGCTCATCGCCGCTGCCTCCTTTTTTCTTATTTCATTCATTTTATCACAGAACCGTCCTTCCGTAAAGCCGCACAAAGGAACAGGGCGCTGCCTCATACAGCGCCCCGAAAAAATCAAGTTCTCTTATTTCTTTGTAATATATCCTTTTGCTTTCAGTGTCTCTGCACAGAGAACTGCACCGCCTGCTGCGCCTCTGACTGTATTGTGAGAAAGTCCTACGAATTTCCAGTCATATACATGGTCTTCACGGATACGTCCTACGGAAACACCCATTCCATTCTCATAATTTACATCCTCTGTTACCTGAGGACGGTTATCCTCTTCAAGATACTGGATGAACTGCTTCGGTGCACTTGGAAGCTCCAGTTCCTGAGGAAGTCCTCTGAAATCCTTCAGCGCCTGGATCAGCTGCTCTTTCGTAGGTTTCTTGCGGAATTTAACAAATACAGCCGCTGTATGTCCGTTTAATACAGGAACACGGATACACTGGCAGGTGATTACCGGTGATTCTGCAGGTACGATCACTCCGTCTTCGATTTTTCCCCAGATTCTTAACGGCTCTTTCTCACTCTTTTCTTCCTCGCCGCCGATATAAGGAATGATGTTGTGTTCCATTTCCGGCCAGTCCTTAAATGTCTTACCAGCTCCGGAAATTGCCTGATAGGTTGTTGCAACGACTTCATAAGGCTCAAATTCCTTCCATGCCGTAAGAACAGGAGCGTAACTCTGAATGGAGCAGTTCGGTTTTACAGCAATAAATCCCCGTGTCGTACCAAGTCTCTTCTTCTGGAACTCAATAACATCGAAATGCTCCGGATTGATTTCCGGCACTACCATCGGAACGTCCGGTGTCCATCTGTGCGCGCTGTTATTGGAGACAACCGGTGTCTCTGTCTTCGCATATTCTTCTTCGATCGCTTTGATCTCATCCTTGGACATATCTACTGCCGAAAAAACAAAGTCAACAGTAGAAGCAACTTTTTCCACCTCATTTACGTTCATGACAACGATATTTTTTACTGCCTCCGGCATTGGAGTGTCCATTTTCCAGCGTCCGCCAACTGCTTCTTCATATGTCTTGCCTGCGCTTCTCGGGCTGGCTGCAAGTGTCACAACCTCAAACCACGGATGATTTTCAAGAAGGGAAATAAATCTCTGTCCTACCATACCGGTAGCGCCTAAAATACCAACTCTCAGTTTTTCACTCATAATAAAAGTCTCCTCACTATTTCATCGTTGTGATATATGCGTCCTTGCCAGACGCACATATGTATTTTCTGTACATACTATACCTTTTTGCATATTTATGCAAGTACTTTCTTGCATTTATATCAGTACAATCCTCTTACCGGTTACTGTTCACTCCGTTCACAGTAACGGGCCAAAATTCATTCCAGATATTTCCGGTTCTGTGCGATCACCTGCTCCATCACATCCGGGCCAGGCGCACCGATCGTCATACGTTTCTCCACACAGGTCTGCATACTGATGGCATCGTAAATATCCTCTTCAAATACAGGACTGATTTCCTTATACTCTTCCAGGGAAAGCTCATCAAGGGAAATTCCTTTGTCAATACAGGTAAGCACCAGTCTTCCCACAATGCCGTGAGCATCACGGAACGGCACGCCATGATTGACAAGATAGTCTGCCGCATCTGTGGCATTTGTAAATCCGTTTTTGGCACTTGCTTCCATATTTTCCTTATGGAACTCCATTGTAGAAACCATTCCTGTGAAAAGAGCCAGGCAGCCCTTCACTGTATCAATGGCATCAAAGGTCAGCTCCTTATCTTCCTGCATATCTTTATTATAAGCAAGAGGAATTCCTTTCATGGTGGTAAGAATAGATGTCAGAGCGCCGTAAACCCTGCCCGTTTTTCCCCTTACCAGCTCTGCGATATCAGGGTTCTTCTTCTGAGGCATGATACTGCTTCCCGTACTGTACGCGTCGTCGATTTCCACGAAACGGTACTCATTGGAATTCCACAGAATGATCTCCTCGGAAAAACGGCTCATGTGCATCATGATCGTAGAAAAAGCCGACAAAAGCTCGATCACATAATCTCTGTCTGAAACAGAATCCATACTGTTTCTGGTAGGGCCGTCAAACCCAAGAAGACGGGCTGTATACTCCCTGTCAAGAGGATAGGTGGTTCC
Organism: Clostridiales bacterium; assembly: GCA_019416265.1. Lineage (GTDB taxonomy): Bacteria > Bacillota > Clostridia > Lachnospirales > Lachnospiraceae > Blautia_A. The sequence goes on from DXXQ01000040.1 coordinate 2,982, forward strand.
TGCAAGGGCCCCTGCTCCCAGAGGACAGGTATTCATTCTCTTTCTGATATCTGCAAGCCTGCTTCTGTCACGGACAAACATCTCGAAATATGCCCCTACATGATGAGCCAGGGTTACAGGCTGCGCCTTCTGAAGATGGGTAAATCCGGGCATATACGTATGGATATTCTCCTCCATAATCTTCTGCAAGGCCTCCAGAAGCTTCTTCAAAAGCCCGTCTGTCTCATCGATCTCGTCTCTTACATACAGCTTCATATCAAGGGCAACCTGATCGTTTCGGCTTCTTCCTGTATGAAGCTTCTTGCCGGCATCTCCAATCCTGTCAATGAGATTTGCCTCCACAAAGCTGTGGATATCCTCGTACTCGGAGGTGATCTCAAGCGCTCCCTTTCTCACATCCTCAAGGATCCCATCCAGTCCCTTTGTAATTTCCTCTTTTTCTTCCTCTGTCAGGATTCCCTGCTTCGCAAGCATTGCCACATGGGCCTTGCTCCCACGGATATCCTGCTCATAAAATTTCTGGTCAAAAGAAATTGACGCGTTAAAATTATATACCAGTTTGTCCGTCTCCTTCGTGAAACGTCCTCCCCAAAGCTGTGCCATAACTTCATTCCTCACTTCTATTCATTAATCTGCGGCAGTCTGACAGAAAATCCCCTCCGACAATAACTGCCGCTTTAATCTTTCGCACTTTCAAGTGATAGAGTACCACACTTCATTTCAAAATGCAAATCTTTTATTCTTTTTCCCTCTCCATGGCCTCTCTTTTAGAAAATACACAGCCGCAGTAATTCTGTCTGTACAGCCCGTGTTCATGAGACAGCTCAATGGAGCGCTTATATCCGTTCTTTTTCTTAAAATCCGACGGCAAGTGGGAAACCTTGTAGATTCCCTCCAGTTCTTCACCGATTTCATTCAGCTTCCCTGCATTTTTAAGGGGGCTGATCGTCAGGGTGGTGGCAAAATAGTCATATCCGCCCTCTTTCGCCAGTTTTGCCGCTTCCTCCATGCGCAGGCGATAGCAGCGAAAGCATCTCTCTCCGCCTTCCGGAACGTCTTCCAGTCCCTTCGCCATATCAAAGAATTCCTTCGGCTCGTATCTGCCCTCCACAAATTTCACCGGATGAACGAATTCCATCTCCCCGATGAGACGGCGGATTTCTTCCACCCTGTGCTCATATTCCTCTTTGGGCGAAATATTCGGGTTATAATAAAATACAGTGATTGAAAAAAAGTTTGAAAGATATTCCAGTACATAGCTGCTGCAGGGTGCGCAGCAGCTATGGAGAAAGAGACTGGGGATTTTATTGGATCTCCGGTTCTCTTCTATGATTTTTTCCAGTTCTTTTTGGTAATTTCTGTTCACCGATACGTTCTCCCATTCTCACAATCGTCTCATAGTCATTCTCGGAGTTTTCCACTAAATCGTAGTCAAGACGTACCTTTCCGTGCTGAAGGAGCATTATGACTGTGGAACCGCCGAATTCGAAATACCCTTTTTCCTCTCCCTTTTTCACAGGGCCGGAGCCTTTCTTATGGTTGGTTATCTTCCCCACCATCATAGCTCCCACCTCCATCATCAGGATGGTTCCGAATTTTTCTGTCTTTAAAAGAGTATATTCTCTCGCATTTTCTTTATAAATAGGCAATGCATCGTTTGCTGCAGGATTGACTGTGTGAAATACGCCGGGAAGAACTACGTTTTTGGATTTGATCCCGTCTGCCACATAGCAGTAACGATGGTAGTCATCTACGGTAAGTCTGAGGATCAGGGCATAGCCTCCGAGATATTTCCGGGCCAGTTTCTTATTTCTCAGAAGCTGTTCCACCGTATATTGCGTATCTTTAATATAAAAACGGGAATCCTCCGCAATTCTGCATACTGTCGCCTTGCCGTCGCAGGGACTTATCAAAATCCGGTCCCCTTCTGCTACAGGGCGTTCCTGCTCTTTGATCTTCCTTGTAAAGAAATCATTGTAAGAAGTAAATTCCTGTTTCTGGTACAGGGACAGATCAATACGGTTTCTTTTTACAAACCCCGGAACCAGCTTCGCCGATACGGCAGTATTCAGGAAAAATCCCGCAGCCTTTGAAACAAAGGGTCTGACCAGGATCCTCAGGCACAGCCTCCCTCCGCGGTCATTGTACAGGCGCTTTAACAGCTTATCCTGTCCGTTTTCTTCAATGGTAATGTTGCCTTTTCTGTCAATATACTTCATTTGTGCACCGCCTTTATAACAAAATAAGTAAAAAAAGGTTCGTAACTGTTCCACGGGAAAGCCCCGTATCATCTGAAACAGTTACGAACTATTTTACATCATGTGTAACTTCTTTGCAAGAGTCGCCGAAGCCTTATCGAATAAGGATTTTCGTTGTCAAATAATTTGTCAAAAACTTTTTTTACACAGTTTCCCCATTTTTTCCGCCTCATCCATAAGACGCTCATTTCCACGGTTCATTGTACCGAATTCATCTATACAGCAGATCACCTCTGTACACTTTTTCATTTCCTCCAGAGCCTTCCTGTACGCAGCTTCTCCAACAGGCTCAAAGGCCTCCTCTGTGATCACCTCACAGGCCAGATCCTTCGCCACCTGATAATCAACGTCATTCTTGTGAAGCACTCCCGTCACAAAGGGGATGCCCTGCCTCAGAAGCTTTCTGTAAAGAGACGAAGCCGTTCCGTTTCCTCCGATGATAAACACCTTAGGCTCTCCCCTTGGCGGCTCCAGCTCAATACAGCCGAAGGCCGCATTATAGCTTCCCTTTGTAATTCCGTACAGCTCCCTGATATATTCCGAGGTAAAAATCTCCTCCGGCGTACCGTACCGTTCAATATATTCTCCGTGAACGCAGATAACCTTATCTGAAATTTTCTGGGCCAGATCAAGCTCATGAAGAGACATGATCACAGCCACCTTCTGCTCCAGAACCATGTTTTTCAATATAGCCAGAAGCTCCAGCTTATGACGGATATCAAGGAAAGAGGTCGGCTCGTCCAGTATAATGATCTCCGGTTCCTGGCAGATTGCCCGGGCAAGAAGGATCCTCTGTCTCTGCCCGTCGCTGATCGCTGTGAAATCTCTGTCCTTTAACTCCCATGCGTGTACCATCTCCATGGCAGAGCGCACCTTTTTTCTGTCTTCTGCAGAAAGGATTCCCAGTGTCCCTGTATAAGGGTAACGTCCGGTGGAAACCACATCCTCACAGGTCATAAGCTCCGGGCGCATACGCTCTGTGAGAACAACGGAAAGCTTTCTGGAAACCTCTTTATAGGTCATCCTGTTAAGAGCCTCCTTATCCAGATATACAGCGCCGCCGATCGTCTTAAGCTGTCTTGTGATACTTTTAAGAATCGTGGATTTTCCCGCCCCGTTTGGCCCGATAAGGGTAAGGATCTCTCCTCTGTTAAGTTCAATCTCAATATTTTTGATCAAAGGCTTCCCGTCGTATCCTACTGTCAGCCTGTCCGTGTAAAAAAAATACGGCTGCATTTTCATCCCTGCCCTTCTAAACTATATCCTCTGCTGCCTGCGGATCATAATATAGATCACCACAGGCGCTCCAAAAATCGCCGTAACGGAGCTGATACTCAGCTCTGTGGGCGCAAAAACCGTTCTTGCGATGAGATCACAGAAAAGGCAGAATACCGCTCCTCCCAGGAAGCATGCAGGCATCACAAGGATCGGCTTTGCCGTTTTCAGCAGACTCTTTGCAATATGGGGAACTGCGATCCCCACAAAGGAAATAGGGCCTGCAAAGGCCGTCACACAGGCAGACAGAACACTGGACAAAAGAATCAGGGCTATCCTGAACATTTTTATATTTACCCCCATATTCTGGGCGTAAACCTCTCCCAGCTGATAGGCTCCGATCGGTTTTGACATCAGAAAGGTCAGAACGAGAGTCACTGAGATCACGGATGCCATCACCCCTACATTTTCCCAGTTCATTCCGGAAAAGCTTCCCATAGACCAGTTGTGAAGGTTTACAATATTGGAATCGTCTGCAAAGGTCACCACGAAATCCGTGATGGCAGAACAGATATAGCCGATCATCACCCCGCTTATGACAAGCATGGACATTTTATGTACCTTCCTGGAAATCAAAAGAATAAATCCCATGGAGATCATCGCCCCCAGAAAAGCGGCAATGATCATGGCGCCGGAACTCAGGATCACAGATTTACTCAGGAAAAAAATCATTACAAGGGATACCACCAGCTTGGCTCCCGAAGAGATTCCAAGGACAAAGGGTCCTGCAATGGGATTTCCGAAAAAGGTCTGGAGGAGAAATCCCGATACGGACAGCGCCCCTCCCAGGACAATGACCGCCAGAATACGGGGCAGACGGATCTCCCAGATTATGTTATAGGACACCTCATCTCCCTTTCCTCGGAAAACAATGTCAAAAATATCAGAAACGGAGAGGTCAATACTGCCTGAATTCACGTTCCATACAAACAAAACTGCCAGAAGGACAGTCAGTATTATAAATGCAGATACATATCTGCCCACACGTTTTTTTTCCGCCATATTGCACTCTCCTCTTATTCTCTTCTGTACTGCTATTTTATTTTGTGCATATAAGTAAACCCTTCCGCATCAGGATCCCCCGTCAGCATGGAATGAATGTCCTCGATCATAGTGCCAAGGCCTGTGCTTTCCTGAAAAAGGTTTTTGCCGGTACACCACACATTTCCTTCCTTCACAGCCTTAAAATCCTTCAGAAGACTGCTCTTGGACAAAAGCTCCGAAACTTCGGAAAGCTCTCCGTCAATGGTGCTGTTGTAAATAAGATAATCCGCATTTTGAGCCTTTGCGTAAAATTCTTCCATCTGCATGTTCATGG
>DXXQ01000041.1 GCA_019416265.1 Clostridiales bacterium
GAGGAAATGTATGCCGCCATGAAGCGCAGTACCAATGGAGGAGGCGAAAATTCTCCGATGCTGGACGGGGAGGACGACTATTACGAAATGTTTTTCGCATCCCTGGAAATGGAACTGAGGTAATCGGGATACTTATTTTTACAAAAATAACAGACCATACAGTCATGGGAAATGCCGGGAGTCACAAAAGCTTCCGGTTATTTTTTTGCATATAAAAGCTGAAAAGGAATTAAGATGGTAAAGAAAAAGAAGGCCGGGGAGAGCAGAAACCGGTGGATAAAGAAACATTCTTTATATATTCCTACAGACAGATGATGGAGGATCTGGAGAAACTCTGGAGAAAATATTCCGGTAAAATACGAATGGAAGTCCTGGGCTGGTCAGGAGAAGGACGATGTATCCTGGAAGTGCTTCTGGGAAAAAAGAAAGCAGAGCATCATATCCTGATCCAGGCGGGAATCCATGGAAGGGAGTATTTGAATTCCTGCCTTATGATAAAACTTATGGAGGAATACTTATGGAGCGGGGGAAACCCTGATGTATGCTTACACATACTTCCCATGGTGAATCCCGATGGAGTGGAAATTTCAGGAAAAGGAAGGAAATATATTAAAAAGGGAAATCAGAGGAAGCTTTGCGTAAACAGGGAGTACTATCTATGGAAAGCCAATGCCGGAGGCGTAGACCTAAACAGAAACTTTGACGCCGGATGGCAGGAATACAGAGGGGCAGAAGAACCTGGAAGAGAAGGGTTTAAAGGAGCGTATCCTGCAAGCGAACCAGAGACAAGAGCTCTTTTGAAAGCGGCAAAAAAAATTAAACCTGACTGCTGTATTTCCTATCATTCTTCCGGAAGTCTGATCTATTGGGATTATGGAGGGGAGGAAACTCTTTTTCAAAAAGAAAAACAATTGGCAGAGCTTACAGCAAAGCACACCGGATACCCGCTGGTATCTGCAAAAAAAGCAGAAGCAGACGCAGCGGGCTGCAGTGACTATTTTGTCCAAAAGCTGGGGATTCCGGCGGTGACCATTGAAACAGGACAAGGAGAATGCCCTCTTAAGGAAACTGAATTTGAAGAAATTTACCAAAGGAATAAGAACCTTTGGAAGGCCCTTGAAGGGATGGTTACGGAAGCAAAAGACCGCTGACCAGCACGAAGTGGGAAGGAAGCTTTCCCGTCTCCATCCATTCCAGCTCCAACCCCATAAGCTTTTCAATGGTCAGCCCTACGTTGGCGCCCAGGGATTCCAGAGAATAACGCAGGGTTTTCGGGCTTATACAGGGTGTTCCCTCCGGGCGGGTACAGCCCTTTTTACAGCTTTGGCAGCTTCCGGCAGAAAGGCTGATACTGCCCGGGAATTTTTTCTCTTCCTCAAAGAGAAGAGCGCTGAGATGCTGTTTCTGGGCAAACAGAGTGTCGTTTAAAATCCTGTTCAGCTCTTCCTGAGAATAGGTGCGGGCAGTACTCTCTTCATCAAAGGTGATTTTCACGGCAAGAAGCTTCAGAGACTGGTATTTTTTCCAGTAATCGGAAACCTGGAAATCATAGGGCGGGCAGGACCAGATCCTGCCATAATTGGGACAGGCTTTGCAGGCTTCAAGAAAAGCAGGAACATCTACATACTTATCGAGATATTCGGAAACAGGAACAGATGCATGATAATAATCCAGAGTATACATAAAATCCTCCTTGATACAATTTCGTTAAAAATATTATAAAATTTTTTGCCTTTTACTACAAGAGCCCGGAAAAATAATCTTGGAAATATGAAATACTTAAGATATAATAAAAAATACGGAGAGGAGGAAGCTATATGGAATTTCAGCATGAACTGATCATCCCCAATGAGGGACTGCCGTTTAAGTTATTTTTGTTTGAGGGTGGAAACGGTAACTATGTAAGAGAAAAACACTGGCATACATCCATTGAGATCTTTGCGGTAATGGACGGCAGTCTTTCTGTTTTTCTCAACGACGAGGAATACGCCCTTCAGGCAGGCGAGCTTATTATCATGAATTCCAATGAAATTCATTCTGTCCGGGCCATGGAAAGAAATAAGACGATAGTTCTTCAGATTCCGCTGAAGCAGTTTCAGGAATATTTCACTGCTCAGCGCTTTATCCGCTTTAAAAGTGCGGCCAGACGGCTTCCTACGGAAAAAGAGCCGGATAACCGTAAACTGGCGTTTTTTATTGAGGAATTGTTTAAGGTATACACGGCCAGGGACGAAGGCTTTGATTTTCGTACCATGGCACTTTACTATAATATTTTATACCTTTTAGTGAGAGATTACAGGGAAACAAAAGCCCAGGAGAAAGAAATCCAGGACAGCCGTCATCTGGATGCCCTGTCGAAGATCACGACTTATATGAGAGAACATTACAGAGAGGAACTGAAGCTTTCCGATATGGCAGAGCTCTTCGGATATTCAGAGGCATATCTTTCCAGAATGTTTAAAAAATATGCAAAAATCAACTTTAAGTCGTATCTTCAGGAAATCCGTATGTCTTACGCGTACAGGGAGTTGATGCATACAAATAAAACCCTCAGCGAGATTGCGATGGATAATGGATTTTGCGGCAGCAGAGGATTTGCAAGAGAATTTAAAAAGCGCTACGGGATTTTGCCGAGCGAGATGAGAAAAAGCGTGCAGAATGTGGGAGGATCCCCGGAACATAAGAAATAAGGTCAAAAAAGTGACATAAATGAGACAAGAAAAAAGGCGAAAAGGATACCTGGAATATGGTATCCTTTTTTCAGATTGAGGCGTAAACAAAAAAAGGAGGTTTGACGAAATGAAAATTCAAAATGTCAATGATCCGGCTTTCGGTAAGTATGGAAAAGTGCTGAAAGGCTATGATTTTACCGACCTGATCAGAGAGATGAAGCACACTCCTGTTCCGGAGGACGTTGTCTATGTGCCGTCTGCAGAGGAACTGGAGGCACTTGATGTTGCGAAAGATTTACAGAATATGGGCTGGGGAGGACTCCCGATTCAGATTGGATACTGTAATGGACATAATAAGAAGCTCAATGCTGTAGAATATCACCGCAATTCAGAAATTAATGTGGCAGTTACAGACCTGGTGCTTCTTATCGGTATGCAGCAGGACATCGAGGCAGATTACACATACGATACCTCAAAGATCGAGGCGTTTCTCGTACCTGCAGGAACAGGGATCGAGGTATATGGAACAACCTTACACTATGCGCCATGCCATGTAAATGAGAGCGGATTCCAGTGTGTTGTAGTGCTTCCGAGAGGGACAAACACAGAGTTGACCTTTGAAACACCCAGGGAGGGTGAGGACAAATTAATGACAGCGAAGAATAAATGGCTTATTGCCCATGAGGAGGCAGCGATCGAAGGAGCCTTTAACGGACTTCGCGGAGAAAATATCACACTTGATTAAACATAAAAATTATAAAAAGGAGAAAAAATCATGATCAATAACATGCCAAAAGTAAAAATCGGTATCGTAGCAGTAAGCCGTGACTGTTTCCCGGAGAGTCTTTCCGTAAACAGAAGAAAAGCCCTTGTAGAAGCTTATACAAAGAAATATGATGCAGAAGACATTTATGAATGTCCGGTATGTATCGTAGAGAGCGAAATCCATATGGTACAGGCTCTTGAAGATATCAAAAAAGCAGGCTGTAATGCACTTTGTGTTTATCTTGGAAACTTTGGACCGGAAATTTCCGAGACACTTCTTGCGAAACACTTCGACGGACCGAAAATGTTCATCGCAGCAGCAGAAGAATCCGGTAATAATCTGGTACAGGGCCGTGGAGACGCATACTGCGGTATGTTAAATGCAAGCTACAACTTACAGCTTCGCAACATCAAAGCATATATTCCGGAATATCCGGTTGGCGACGCAGAAGACTGTGCAGATATGATCCACGAGTTTATTCCGATCGCAAAAGCAATTGAAGGCTTAAATAACTTAAAGATCATCAGCTTTGGACCGCGTCCGTTAAACTTCCTTGCATGTAACGCGCCAATTAAACAGCTTTACAATATCGGTGTTGAAATTGAAGAGAACTCTGAGCTTGACCTGTTTGAAGCTTTCAACAAACATGCAGGAGACGGGAGAATCCCGGCTATTGTAAAAGAGATGGAAGAGGAACTTGGAGCAGGAAACAAAAAACCTGAGATTCTTTCCAAGCTTGCTCAGTATGAGCTGACCTTAAAAGACTGGGTTGAAGAGCACAGAGGATACCGCAAATATGTTGCAATTGCAGGTAAATGCTGGCCGGCATTCCAGACACAGTTCGGTTTTGTTCCGTGCTATGTAAACAGCCGTCTGACTGCTCAGGGAATCCCGGTTTCCTGTGAAGTAGATATTTACGGCGCATTAAGCGAATTTATCGGAACTGTTGTAAGTAATGATACCGTAACACTTCTTGACATCAACAACTCTGTACCGAAGGATATGTACGAGGCTGATATCAAGGGCAAATTTGACTATACACACAAAGATACATTTATGGGATTCCACTGCGGAAATACAGCTTCTTCCAAGCTTTCCTTCTGCGAGATGAAATACCAGATGATCATGGCAAGAACACTTCCGGAAGAGGTTACACAGGGAACTCTGGAAGGAGACATTGTTCCTGGAGATATCACATTCTTCCGTCTGCAGAGTACAGCGGACAATAAACTCCGTGCATATATTGCACACGGCGAGGTTCTTCCTGTAGCAACCAGATCCTTCGGTGCGATCGGCGTATTTGCAATTCCGGAAATGGGACGTTTCTACCGTCATGTACTGATTGAGGGAGGATATCCGCATCACGGTGCAGTAGCGTTCGGACACTACGGCAAGGCTCTGTTCGAGGTATTCAAATATATCGGTGTTCCGGTTGATGAAATCGGCTATAATCAGCCTGCAGGCGTGAGATATCCTACAGAGAATCCGTGGGGATAATATATTTATTAAGACAGAAATAGTTCGCAGGGCATCCCGGGGTATTCCCGGGATGTACTTTTAAGGAGGATTTTTATGTACTATATTGGTGTTGATTTGGGTACTTCCGCAGTGAAACTTCTTCTGATGGAAGAGTCCGGTAAAATATGTAATATTGTTTCCAGAGAATACCCGCTGTTTTTTCCCCATCCGGGATGGTCAGAACAGAATCCTGAGGACTGGTTTACCCAGAGTATGGAGGGGATCAAAGAGCTGACAGAGGGGATTGATAAATCTCAGGTTGCAGGTATCGGCTTTGGCGGACAGATGCACGGTCTTGTCACACTGGATGCAGAGGATAAAGTGATTCGTCCGGCAATTCTCTGGAATGACGGCCGTACAGGAGAGGAAACGGATTACCTGAATAACGTGATCGGCAAAGATAAACTCTCCGAATATACAGCAAATATTGCCTTTGCAGGATTCACTGCGCCGAAAATTCTCTGGATGCAGAAAAATGAGCCGGAGCTTTTCAAAAAGATAGCGAAAATTATGCTTCCGAAAGATTATCTTGCATACCGTTTGTCAGGTTCCTTCTGTACAGATGTTTCTGACGCTTCCGGAATGCTTCTCCTTGATGTGAAAAATCGCTGCTGGTCAAAAGAAATGATGGAAATCTGCGGTGTGACAGAAGAACAGCTTCCGAAGCTTTATGAAAGCTGGGAGGTTGTGGGAACTCTGAAACCGGAAATTGCAGAAGAACTGGGATTTGGGACAGATGTGAAGGTGGTTGCAGGCGCAGGTGATAATGCGGCTGCAGCAGTGGGAACAGGTACTGTTGGAGATGGACAGTGTAATATTTCCCTTGGAACTTCAGGAACCATTTTTATTTCCAGCAGAGAGTTTGGCGTAGATGAAAATAATGCCCTGCATTCCTTTGATCATGCAGACGGCAGTTATCACCTTATGGGATGTATGCTAAGTGCGGCTTCCTGTAACAAATGGTGGGCGGAAGAGATTCTGAAGACAAAGGATTTCGCAGGTGAACAGGCGCCGATTACCGGATTGGGAGAGAATAACGTATTCTTCCTTCCGTATCTTATGGGAGAGCGTTCTCCGCATAATAATCCGGACGCAAGAGGCGTATTCTTTGGCATGTCCATGGATACCACACGGGCAGATATGACACAGGCAGTTCTGGAAGGCGTTGCCTTTGGTCTTCGCGATTCACTTGAAGTTGCAAGAAGCCTTGGAATTAAAATCGAAAGAACGAAGATCTGCGGCGGCGGAGCAAAGAGTCCGCTCTGGAAAAAGATTATTGCAAATGTCATGAATCTGAAAGTAGACGTTCTGGAAAATGAAGAAGGGCCGTCTATGGGCGGAGCTATGCTTGCAGCAGTGGGCTGCGGAGCATATCCGGATGTGGAAACCATCGGCAAAAAACTGGCGAAGGTTGTGGACACTGTGGAACCGGAAGAAGAGCTTGTTGCGAAATACGAAAAAAAATATCAGAAGTTCCGCAAATTATATCCGGCTATGAAGGAATTGTTCTAATTCACCATAGTATAAATACCTGTTTGGGGAAAAAATGTGAAAAAATATAAAAAAATTCCAAAATCCTTGACAAGTTTGTGGAAAAGTGCTACATTGATTACATTGAATAAAGACCTTTGAGTACTGACGGAAAAAGTGGAGTGAAACCACAGGGGAATCGAAGGTTTGTTAAGCCGACCGTCTGGGCAGTATTTGAGTTATCAGATACTGCCCTGTTTTAATATCAGAACCTATACGGCGGATATTATAGACCAAGAGGTCTTTGATTTTGAAAGGAGTAAAAATTATGGGATTCAAAACAGACATTGAAATCGCACAGGAAACCGAAATGCTTCCAATTACTGCCATTGCAGAGAAAGCCGGTATTGATGACAAATACCTTGAGCAGTACGGAAAATACAAAGCAAAAATCGACTACAATCTTCTGAAAGAAAGCGATAAGGAGAACGGCAAATTAATCCTTGTTACAGCAATCAACCCGACACCGGCAGGCGAAGGTAAAACAACTACAACTGTAGGTCTTGCAGACGGTATGCAGAAACTTGGCAAAAATGTTATGGTAGCTCTTCGTGAGCCATCCTTAGGACCGGTATTCGGTGTAAAAGGCGGCGCAGCAGGCGGCGGCTATGCACAGGTAGTTCCGATGGAAGACATCAACCTTCACTTCACAGGCGACTTCCACGCAATCGGAGCAGCGAACAACTTACTTGCAGCTATGATCGATAACCATATCTTCCAGGGCAACGCATTAAACATTGACCCAAGAAAGATCACATGGAGAAGATGTGTAGATATGAACGACCGTCAGCTTCGTAACGTAGTAGACGGCCTTGGCGGAAAGACAAACGGTATGCCTCGTGAAGACGGATACGACATCACAGTTGCATCTGAGATCATGGCAGTTCTCTGTCTTGCAAGCGATATCAATGACCTGAAAGAAAGACTTGGCCGTATCATTATCGGTTATACATATGGTAAAGTATCTGAGCAGAAACCTGTTACTGCACATGATCTTCATGCAGAAGGCGCTATGACAGCTCTCTTAAAAGATGCTCTGAAACCAAACCTTGTACAGACTCTGGAACACGTTCCTGCAATCGTACACGGCGGACCATTCGCAAACATCGCTCACGGATGTAACTCCGTAACTGCTACTAAGATGGCTCTGAAACTTGCTGATTATGCAATCACAGAGGCTGGCTTCGGCGCTGACCTCGGAGCAGAGAAATTCCTTGATATCAAGTGCCGTATGGCAGGTCTGAAACCAAACGCAGTTGTTATCGTAGCGACTGTACGTGCTCTGAAATACAACGGCGGTGTTGCAAAGGCTGACCTTAATAACGAAAATCTGGAAGCTCTTGAGAAAGGTCTCCCGAACTTACTGAAACATGTAGACAACATTAAGAATGTTTACAAACTTCCATGTGTTGTTGCGATCAATGCATTCCCGACAGATACAAAGGCAGAGCTTGACCTTGTAGAAGCAAGATGTAAAGAACTTGGCGTAAACGTAGCTCTCTCCGAAGTATGGGCAAAAGGCGGCGAAGGCGGAATCAAACTTGCTGAAGAAGTTATCCGTCTTGTTGAAGAACCAAACGATTTCACATATTCCTACGAACTGGAAGGCTCCATTGAGGACAAACTGAATCAGATCGTTCAGAAAATCTACGGTGGAAAACGTGTTGTTCTTACAGCAAATGCTCAGAAACAGGCGAAAGAACTGGAAGCTTTAGGATTTGGCAACTGCCCGATCTGTGTAGCTAAAACACAGTACAGCTTAACAGACGACCAGACTAAACTGGGCGCACCGAAGGACTTCGAAGTTACTGTACGTAACCTCAAGATTTCCGCAGGCGCAGGCTTCATCGTAGCCCTTACAGGCGAGATTATGACAATGCCAGGACTTCCTAAAGTACCGGCTGCAGAAAAAATCGACGTAGACGAAACAGGAAAGATCACAGGATTATTCTAATAGAAACAGAGAGTTCTGCAATCTGAAATAAAAAATAACGATTCTGCCATCAGGCAGAGTCGTTATTTTTTTGCCTGGAAGATGCGTTACAAATGTCTGAGTATCCTTGAAAATTAATTGTCATAAGTAACTTGACACAAACTTAAATGAAAAACTAAATTCCAGTTGTCGACTATCCCTGTAATTCTGCAGGATTAAATTCCACTTTGCACCTTAACAAATTCATACATTTGCCTTATAATGAACTCATAAGCACCCAGCTTTGATGTTTTTTACATGCTAAATGGGCATCTGAAAATAGTGTGCGAGACTAAATTCCACATGCCTTGTGTGTAAGACTAAATTCTGGTGCAGTGAAATCTGCCTGTGCTTAAACTATTTTATTTTAACAGGTTTGGACTAAGCATTACGTCATCAGGTGCGATTGCCTTTAATCCTAATGCTTTGTGAAGCTTTTTGTCCAAGAGTAAAAGAGAGAGTTCATATGGGCTATGTCCATTAAGACTGTCTCTTTTTTCGTTGTTTATGTGATTCATCATAAGCATGATTTTTTCATCATCTAAATCAGAGAATGAACTGCCTTTGGGACGGATGTAGCGTATATACTCATGGTTCTTTTCACAGGCTCCTTTTTGCCAGAAACAGTAAGGATCACAGTAAAAAATAGTTGTGCTTTTGCTTCCGTCACAGAATTTTTCCATCTCTTCACGAGCGGAAAATTCTGAACCACCATTTGTGAGAATCACCGGAAAAGCTTTTTGAATGCTTCCTTCCCAAGTCAGTATTTCTACGACCACACCGGAGCCAGAGTCAAAAAGATTGTGGATGGAGTGGAGACAGAGTATCATATGGCAGGTGATCTTCTGGTATCAGAAACGACTAATAACCGTACAATCTGGTATCGTTATGATTCCAATGCAAATCTGATTTCCATGACCATTGCAGGAAAAATCTATGTATGTATGCGAAATGCCCAGAATGATGTGACAGAGCTGATTGACCGTGATGGAAATGTTGTAGTAAAATATACATATGACAGTTGGGGTAATGTGCTGAAGATAGAGGGCAGTCTGGCAGATACTGTGGGCGTACAGAATCCGTTCCGTTACAGGGGATATTACTTCGATCAGGAAACCGGAATGTATTATCTGAAGAATAGATATTATGATCCCAGACTGAGACGTTTTATCTGTGCGGACAGTTTGAAAGCTCTGAAAGCCGGAGAGGATTTTGGCGGAAAGAACCTGTATGTCTACTGCAATGGAAATCCTGTTGCCATGCTCGACGACGAAGGGGAATTTGCAATAAGTCTGGTAAAAATGGCAGTGGGGGCAGTGGTGAACGTGGCAACCACCTATATCGCAGCAAAGGTAACCGGACAGGAGTATGGGATGTGGGATGGCGTAGCGGCAGCGGTAGCCGGTGCTGCAAACAGTATGCCATGGTTTAAAGAAACTACAAAGCATTTATTTAGTGGGTTAATCAGCGGAGCTTATGCGTCCTACGTTGTCTATAAAGAGACTGAAGATATGGGAGCTGCTGCTGCAGCAGGAATAGCAAGCGCTGTATGTACCGTGGCAACCCCGCAAAATCTGGTCAGCTTTTCAATGCCTAAGATAAAACTTAGCACCTCAGTTTCTGTTGCTACAGATGCTACCTTTGGATTTGCGAATAACATGATGGCGGCAGCAGCAGTAAAAACTGCAAACCAGAAGAAACGATGGATGCCGGGAAGGATTATTGCTTATGTGCGCCGTTATTATCCTAAAACCGGAATTACTAAATGGGAGCCTGTGTACTTAGGAGGATATTATTATTAACTCAGGATAACCGGATTTGAAATGGAAAGGGAAACATATGCGAACATGGGAGGTGGGATTATGGTGATCCATACGATAACAGCAGAAGAGAAAGCAGGGTGTTGGATGATTACAATACTTACCGTTATACTATGTGTAGGATATTATTTGGACTCTGATAGTATTGGACTTATGGTCTTTGGAATTGTGCCGACTATAATGGCTCTGATACTACTTATATATCCATCATTTTTACTAAGGAGAACTTTAATCATGGACGAAAAGGGCTGTATCATCCGTTTCTTTGGAAAAGAAAGGTATTATGCCTGGGAAGAATTCACAATCAAGAGGCTGGAAGAACATTGGATTCCGGTTTCTCGTGGGCATGAAAAAGGATATGTGGTATTTTTCTCGGTGTATCCGGTAGAAAAAGCGCAGAAAAAGAACCCCGTTGATTACTGGAGACATCATCCCCTCTCCATGACCATGTTCAGTTTTCATTTTGCATTAAGTGAGGATGAGATTTATGAGCCGGGGTATGAAGAGAGTTACTTCCGTGAAAAAATGAAGGAATGGAACGTAGAACTGGAAGAAGTACGGATGCAGGACTGGAAGAAGAAATAAGCACAGATGGGAGCGTTTATACAGATGGGTTCCCGTATACCTGAAAGGATACTTCTATTAACTTCAGATAACCGGATTTGAAACAAAAGGGGAAACTTATACGAACATGGGAGGTGGAAATATGGTGATCCATACAGTAACAAAGGGAGATAAAGCAGAGTGTTGGATAATTACAATACTTACCGTTATATGTGTAGGATATTATTATTTTGATGCTGATAGTATTGGAATTATGGTCTTTGTAATTGTGCCGACTATAATTCCTATGATGGTACTTATGTATCTAACATTTTTGTTTAGGAGAACTTTAATCATGGACGAAAAGGGCTGTGCTATCCGTGGATTTGGAAAAGAAAGGTATTATACTTGGGAAGAATTCGCAATCAGGCGGTTGGAAGAACATTGGATTCCGGTTTCACGAGGACATAGAAAAGGATATGTGGTATTTTTCTCGGTGTATCCGGTGGAAAAAGCGCAGAACAAAAACCCCATCGATTACTGGAGACACCATCCCCTCTCCATGACCATGTTCAGTTTTCATTTTGCATTATATAAGGATGAGATTTATGAACCGGGGTATGAAGAGAGTTACTTCCGTGAAAAAATGAAGGAATGGAACGTAGAACTGGAAGAGGTGCGGATGCGGGACTGGAAGAAGAAATAAGCAGAAATGAAATCTGCGCCGGAGCTTGCACCTCGTAATATTTTATAGAAATTTAAGAACTAAACCGGTTGCCATCCCGCAAAAGTATGATAAAATATAAAAACAAAGCAGTATTTTAACCGCAATTTTATCAAAATGGAGAACAGTATGGACAGAATCGAATTTATTCAAATCCTGCGTAACCAACTGTCCGGGCAGATGCAGGAGGGGAGGGCGGCAGCCCATATTCGCTATTATGAAGATTATATTCAGTCGCAGGTTCGCAGCGGACGCACAGAGGAAGAGGTTCTCGCAGAACTGGGCGATCCCCGCCTGATTGCGAAAACACTGATAGACACGAACACAGATGACGGAACAGAGGTATATGACGATTATCAGGAATCTTACTACGAAGGTTACTCAGATACGGAGAGTACACCTCAGCCCAGAGTGAAGACCCACAGAATTGATTTTTCCACATGGTATGGAAAGGCTTTTGTGATTCTGTGTGCACTGCTGGCAGTGATCGCGCTGATTGCCATAATTGGAACAGTGTTACCATTCTTTATTGTCTTTGCACTTATTTTGTATTTTCTTTCATGGTGGAAGAAACGGCATTAGAGGAAACATATTTTTAAATGTAATCAAATTTTCCCGGCGTGGACGCGCCGGGATAGTCGAAAAATTCATAAATAAATTCATTATTTCAATCATTAAAATCTTATTTTAATCCCATTATTCATTAATTCCTGTCAGGAATATTCGAAATTTTAGCAGTGAAAGGAGAAGAAATTTAAGTGAAACAGAATAGGAAAGAAAGGCTGGGAGCATTGCTGCTTGCAGTGTTGTTTTTGGCGCAGGCAATTTTGGGAATTTTACCTGCACGCAGGGTAATGGCAGATGCGTCTGTCATTGAAAGATGGGATGAAAATACAGTCATGGATTACGGCTACAGATTTAATGTGAAATATCAGCCGGGAATTACGAAAGTGGAAACCTACGGGTGCGACAATTTGGATAAAATCGCTTTTACCAATCACGGGAGAAGCGAAAGAAATGCAGACACGGTGAGGATGACCGGAAATTATAAAGCAGAAAGCGCGGGAGTCCGCTACTACAACGTAGGGCGTGACGGAGAAGGAAACATCATAGATTTCAAGATGAGCCTTGTCAGTGTGGAGAATCCGGAACCCCGTTATGATATGCAGACTGCAGTCTTTAAGCACAATGAGGCAGAAGGACAGGGAACATCTGACGGAGCATATGATTTTCCAAATAATATTGCCCAGCCGCTGGTAGGTTTTTCTCTGGAGGGAATCGGCATGTATATCTATTGCGTAGATTCTGCCAGGGTACATATGCAGTTTCTGAAAAACGGTACAGATGAGCCGATCGCCATAAGCGGCCACGGTACAGTCAGAGACCTTGACGCAAGACAGGGAATCTTTATTCCGCCGCAGAGCAGAATTGACAGCGCTTATATTCTCAGTGACAATACCTTTCTGGAAGTGGACGGGATGAAGGTTACTGCCGGGAACGACAGTCTTGTATCCAGTGACAAAAAAGGCTGGGTAAATTTTCTGTATAATACAGACAGTATGTATTTTGATTTCGTACACGAAGCACAGCTTGACCGTTGGGATTCGGACAGGGAAAAGGGTATAAAGAAGTACGGAAGTCAGGAGGCATGGGCTGCTAGGATGAAAAAAAACCGGACAGATACCAATGGAGTATGCCACTGTCCGGATTTTGACGGCGGTAAATTTATGCGCGGACACGCATACTTCGACTTTACTGCATATTGCTTCGGCGGAGTTGCCATGGACAAGGCGCCGGAGAAAAGAGTTGGAGCTTTGGGATGTACATGGGAACAGGGAACTGCTTCAGGTAAGGAGGAACCGTTTCTTATAAATGATTTTGACGAATTTCAATATATGGTACAGACGGAAGTGACGCCCAATCAGTTTACAAAGTTTGTAGTGGAAGATGTTCTGGAAGACTGTCTGACAATTCAGGATGCATCTAAAGTCCTTATTCTGGATGATACAGGACAGAATGTGACGGAAAGATTTGATATTGCTGTTCAGGGACAGAAGATAACATGCAGTGGGAAACAGGAAGCAATGGCGCAGGAGTCTTTTTCCAATAACCAGAATTATACCTTTATTTTTACAGTACACAGGAAACCGGATGCGGACGTTTCACATTATGCCGGGCCGGACGGATATTCAATACTTGTTCCAAACAGCGCCTCTATGAGTTATGAAAGAACGAATGGAACGGGAGATACGATGCAGGCAAATACGGTCTGGGTGCGGGGGGTGATCACACCGGAGCTGGAACTTCACAAGAACGTATCGAAATATGAGTGGGCAGTGGGAGATATGATTGACTACAATGTAACTGTCACGCAGACAAAGGAAAATACCAGAGCGGCAGAGCTGATCATGGAGGATGCAGTACCTCCGGGACTTGAACTGCTGGAAGAGGAATGTCGGATAGAAGCGCCGGGAGTAGCAGATTGTTCGCTGGTCTGCGACGGACAGAACGGATGGCGTGTTTCGTGTCCGTCTCTTGGATATGGACAGACGATTACAGTCTGGTTTAAGTGCAGGGCGCTGGAAGAGTCTAATGGGCAGGAGTGCGGAAATGTTGTTTCTGTCACAGCAGAAAATTTGATCAACAAAGAAACCAATGAAAAGGAAACAATCAAAGACATTGCAGAAGTATGGGTGAATTCCCCTAAGCTTACGATAGACAAAACTGCGGATAAATATGAATGGTCTGTGGGCGATGCAGTATCCTACAGGATAGTTGTGAATAATCCTGTGCCCGGTACAATTGCCAGAGAAGTCAGAATATCAGATATCGGACTTCCGGAAGGCCTGATTTTGGCAGGGGGAATTCAGAGCGTAGAGGTTTTGGATGTCCTGCAGGAAGCAGATTATCCGGTTCCGGACAAAAAGACAGGACAGATGTTTGAAAAAGTTCCGGTGGAGAGTCATCTGGAGGGGGACGAAGGAGGGGTTGCTTTCTACTGTTCTCATATTCCCTTTAACCGGCCTGTTACAATACTCTTCCATTGCATGGCGACAGAGAATGCCAATGGAAGGGAAAGTGTTAATGTGGCATCTGTACAGGCAGGGAACGCACCGGAGCTTTCAGATGATGCGGAGATCTATGTTAATTCCGGAGAATTCTGGATTGAAAAGACTGCGAACCATTATGAGTGGCAGGTAGGAGAACAGGTTGCTTATACAGTTGTTGTAGAGAACCGGAGAGAAGGGACAATAGCCAGAAATGTAACGGTATGGGATACTTCCATGCCTTCGGGGCTGGCTCTTTCTTCTCCGGACAGTGTAACAGTCAGCGGAATTCCCTCAAGCGTGACGCAGCCTGTTCCGGGGACGGCGGATATTCCCGGAATGTTGAATCCGGAAGGGTATCATGAGACTGCGGAAAAGACGGTTTCCTATGAGTTTGTACCGGAAGGGACAGGGTGGAGACTGAATATCACAGATCTTCCCTTCGGAGTTCCCATAACAGTAACCTTCCTTTGTACCGTTACAGAAGAGGTGAACGGAATGGAAAGTATTAATACGGCAAATGTACAGGCTGAAAATACGTCTCCTCAGGCAGATGATACAGAAATTTATGTGAACAGCGCAGTTTTGTCTGTTGAGAAATCGGTTCAGAATCCGTATCTGGCAGTAGGGGACGGAAGAGAAGCAAATGAGTTCCGGGTGGGAGAACAGGTGAATTATCAGGTGGTTGTGGATAATCTCCAGAAAGGTTCCATTGCAAAAAATGTAGTGATCAGCGATCTGACCCTTCCGGAGGGACTGGCTCTTGATGGAGAGGAAGAAGCCCTGATGGTCTATGGAATTCCTCAGACCATCCTGTATCCTGTAGCCGGAACAGATGATGCGGGAAATGCGCTGAATCCGGAAAACTATAACGAAGTTGTGGAAAAACATGTTGAATACCAGATTTTAAGACAGGGAACAGGGTGGATATTGACAATTTCGGATCTTCCCTACCATACTCCGGTCACTGTGAATTTCCGGTGTACTGTGCAGGAAAGCATAAACGGACTGGAAATAAACAATGCAGCCAGTGCACGGGCAGAAAATGCGGCAGAGGTGAAAGGCAGTTCGAAGGTATGGATTAATTCGCCTGTTCTCAGAGTGAAGAAAAAGGCAGACAAGCCATCATATAAATACGGCGATATTATCACATATCGGGTTACACTTACCCAGGAGCAGACAGGATGTGTGGCCAGAAATGTGATTTTGGAGGATGTGATTGAAACGCCCGGAGTACGGCTTCTGAAGGATTCCATCGTACTTTTGGATGAGCAGGGCAAGACAATCAGTGCAGCTTCTGTAGAGGCGAATGATGAAAATGCTTTCTTTGTGCAGACAGGCAGAAATCTTGTGAAGGATGCTCATTATTCTATTTTTGACAGAGTGCAGGGAGGAATAATGGAGCAGGTACTTCTGAATCCTCTTGAACTGTGGGGAGAAAAACAGATGACAATAGAGTATTGTGCAGCAGTCATTGATGAGAAGCTGGCAGGGCAGAGTGTACATAATATTTCTACGGCAAACAGTCAGGAAAATATTCCCCAGACAGGAGAGGAAACAGTAGAGATTCACAGCCCGATTCTGGAGGTGGTGAAGGAGTCTGATAAAAAAGAATATAAGGTTGGCGAAAAAGGGTATTTTACAATTGCCATCCGACAGCTTCGGGAAGATGTGACGGCAGAAAATATTGTGGTAGAGGATACGATTGCTTCGTCCGGAGCAGTAATAGAAAAAGACAGTATTCTGCTCAAAAAGAATGGAGAAATCATAGAAGCGGCATCTATTGAAGCGTCTGATACAGGATTCCGAATTACAACAGGAGCTGCCCTCAGTGACAGAGATAAACTTGAAGTCTGCTACAAGGTTCTTTTTATGAAGCTGCCTCAGAATGGTTCTGTGGTAAACAAGGCGCGGGCATGGGCCGACGGTACACCGGAAACAGAAGACGGAAATGAGGTACATGTGACAGAAGAGGCAGAGCCTGTGCCTTCTCCGATTCCGTCTATGACACCGACACCCCGGCCGACGGCATCTCCGATGCCTGCACCAACCTTGAAGCCGACGGGAACGCCGATTCCAACAGCGCCTTCCTGTCCGAGGCTGACTCCGGCACCTACCAGATATCCGGGTGCTGCCTCTGGTAATTCAGGAGGAAACGGAACCCCGTCCGGAAATTATTATCCAACAGGCGGCAATTCCTATGGAAATTATCAGACCGGCGGTGCAAAAACAGGGGATGTAAGACCCTTTGCCCAGATGGCAAGACTGGGACTTTTGGGAGTTCTTCTGATACCGGCAGGAATCATCATTTACAGAAAGTCGCGAAAAAGGAAGGAGAAATGAGGAGGATAGGGAAAGGGCTGGCTGTCAGTTTTATCGGGGCAGGGGCAGGACTTATGCTGTACTGCGGAAGTTTTTATCTCAAAAGCTGGCAGGAGAACAGACAGATGAGGAATCGTTACGAAAGCATCCGGGAGACTTGTCTGGATACGGAGAAAGACGGGAGACCGGAAGAGAAAACAAAAAAAGACAGGGCAGGGAGAAAGGAAAAGAAAAGGATAGAGGAATCTTTTGGAATCTCCTGGAAAGAACTGAGAAAAATGAATTCTGATATCCGGGGGTGGATCACAGTCCCCGGAGCGAATATTTCATATCCCATCGTACAGGGAAGCGATGACGAGTTTTATCTTACACATTCTGTTGAAGGAACAAAGAGTCCTTTCGGAAGCATTTTTCTGGGATGTGGACACGACGGAGAGTTTCGTGATACACACAGCCTTGTCTATGGACACAATATGGAGGGGCATATGATGTTTGCCGATCTTAACTGCTATGAGAGCAGGGAATTCTTTGAGGAGTGTCCTGAATTTATCATCACAACGCCGGAGAGACAACTGGTTTATGAAATTTTTTCCGTAGAACAGGCACAGGAAGGGGGGCCGGCGTTTGGATATGGATACGAAATCGGGAGTGAGGAGTATGAGAAACAACTGGAAATTCTGAGAAGCAATTCCATGTATGAAACCGGAATCCTGCCAAATGGGCAGCAAAAAATGGTAACGCTGGTCACCTGCAATTCCCATCTGGAAGAGAATATCCGGATGACGATTCACGGAATTTGCAAAAAGATTCTGACAGAAACCTGAGGAGGAAGTAAGCTGTTTCTTGATGTTTTCGCAGAAGGATATTATAATATAGATATCGTTTTACGAAAAAACAGGAGGACGGAAATTTGAAGATATACAACCAGAAATATATTTCGGAATATCCGCTGGAAGTTCACCCGAAAGCGGAAATTAACGGATATCCTGTAAGTCCGGGAATGTTTGAGGTAAATGGAGCAACAGCCCTGCAAAGCGGCGTTAATTTTACAATTCATACCAGACATGGAAAAAGCTGCGAGCTGCTTTTGTTCAAGAAGGGTGCGGAAGAACCTTTTGCTGTATTGCCTTTTCCGGAGGCATACAGAATCGGGGATGTATATTCCATGATCGTATTCGGACTGAACATCAAGGAATTTGAATATGCATACAGAATTGACGGAAGATACGATCCGGAAGCAGGATGGCTTTTTGACAAAAATAATATTCTTCTTGATCCTTATGCGAAGGCTGTTGCAGGTCAGAGAGTATGGGGAGAAAAGCAGACGGGAACATACCGTGCCCGGGTGGTGCAGGATGTTTTTGACTGGGGGGATATGCCTCAGTCTACAAGAGAGATGAGCGATCTGGTAATTTACGAACTTCATGTAAGAGGGTTTACCATTCATCCATCTTCCGGAGTAAAAAACAGAGGAACTTTTTCCGGGTTAAGAGAGAAAATCCCGTATCTGAAGGAACTGGGGATTAATGCTGTAGAGCTTATGCCGATTTTCGAGTTTGATGAAAATATGAATTCCAGAGAAGTGGATGGAAAGAAACTGCTGGATTACTGGGGATATAATACAGTCAGCTTTTTCTCTCCCAATACGGGATATGCTGCCTCTGATGAATATAATCAGGAGGGAACGGAGCTGAAAGAGCTGATTCGCGATCTCCACGCCAATGGAATTGAAGTTATTCTGGATGTTGTATTTAATCATACGGCAGAAGGTAATGAGAAGGGGCCTGTTTTTTCCTTTAAGGGCATTGACAACAAAATTTACTATATGTTGACCCCAGACGGAAATTATTATAATTTCAGCGGGTGCGGAAATACTTTAAACTGCAATCATCCGATCGTGCGCCAGATGATCCTGGAATGTCTTCGTTACTGGACAGTCAGCTACCGTGTAGACGGTTTCCGTTTTGATCTTGCCAGCATTCTGGGACGAAATGAGAACGGTTCACCTATGAACAGGCCGCCTCTTTTGGAGATTCTGGCATATGACCCCATACTCAGTCATGTGAAGCTTATTGCAGAGGCGTGGGATGCCGGAGGAATGTATCAGGTCGGAAGCTTCCCTGCAAGTAAGCGATGGGCGGAATGGAACGGAAGATACAGGGATTCCATGCGCGGATATTTAAAAGGCGACTGCTGGGAAGCATGGACTGCAGCCTGGAGTATTGCAGGATCCGGTGATATGTACTGCGGTCTGGGACAGGACGGAAAGGGGAGCTATGCAGGATATAATTCCTGTGTGAATTTCCTGACCTGTCACGATGGCTTTACAATGTATGACCTGTATTCCTATAATGAAAAACATAATGAGGGAAACGGATGGAATAATACAGACGGAGCAAATGACAACAGAAGCTGGAACTGCGGGGCAGAAGGAGAAACCAACGATCCGGAGGTTCTGAAGCTTCGCTACCGGATGATCCGTAATGCGTGTGCAGTACTGATGTGCAGCAGGGGAACGCCAATGTTTCTGGCAGGAGATGAATTTGGGAACACGCAGTACGGAAACAATAACGGGTATTGTCAGGATAATGAAATTTCATGGCTGAATTGGAGCTATCTGGAGAAAAACAGAGAACTGTTTGAATTCTTCAAATTTATGATCCATTATCGTCAAAAGCATCCGATTATTCGTAAAAAGCTTCCGGATGCAGTGTGCGGCATGGAGCCGATTCATGCTCATTCCACAGATGCGTCGAAGCTTACCATAGACCGGGATGCAAAAACCTTCGCAACAAGTTTTGCAGGATATGACAGGGAAAAAGGACGGGACGATCTGGTTTATATTGCAGTAAACACATACTGGGAGGATGTAAAGATCACTCTCCCGAAGCTGGGGAACTGGGAGTTCTGGTATCTCAGTGTTAATACCTATGGAGACGGCAATGGAAGGTATTTTTATCAGGAAGGAGAAGAACCGCGGATTGACGGAAGCTTTGTGATGCGTCCCAGATCTGTGGCAGTATTTACAGGAAGAAGAATGTAATGGAGAAGAAGGAAGTACGAAAATCCGCCAGACCATATCAGGAATCCCAGAAGCTGACGTTTGACGAATGGGAAAAGAAAAAGAAAGAAAACAAAAAGCACAGTGTTCTGCTGATCGCAGGAGGACTTTGCGGGATTTTTCTTATTGGAGTGGTACTGGGAGGCGCGTCTGCAGGATTTGGCAGACAGGAAAAAGAAAGAGAAAAAGAGGTTTCAGGCCAGGTTGCCTTTGTAGAAAATCCGGAGCCTGAAGAAAAGATTATTTTTGAGCCTCATTGTACGACGGATACAGAGCCGTCGAAGCTGATCGGTCAGACAGGAATCAGCGTAAATGATACGGAACTTGCCGATGAGGGGACGTATCAGCCTGTGGAGAAAATATCATTTGAAAAGGGAAGCGAATACAGTACGCTGGAGGGGGTGATCTCTTTCCGCGGAAATAACTTCCGTGACGATCCGACTTATGGCACAGCGGAAATGTCTAAGAATGTGCTGACTCCTGTCTGGTCTGCAGAGACAGGTTCTCTGTCTTATGAAGGGGCATACTGGAGCGGCAGCGGGTGGACAGGACAGCCTCTGCTTGTGAAATGGCCTCAGGAGTCTAAGGCAAAAATGAATATGTATGACTGGGCAAAGGAAGAGGAAAATCTTGTGGAGGTCATTTATGCCTGTATGGATGGAAATGTCTATTTCCTTGATTTAAAGACAGGGAAGGCAACTCGTGATGTTCTGGAGCTTGGTTATACCTTTAAGGGAGCAGGCGCCCTTGATCCGAGAGGGTATCCGATTCTGTATGTAGGTGCAGGATATGACAGCTACAATGGAACAGCCCATGTATTTGTGGTGAATCTTCTGGATTGCAGCATCATGTATGAATTTGGAGCGAACGATTCCTATTCCCTCCGGGGGGCTCTGAGTTATTTTGATTCTTCCGCGTTGGTAGATGCTGAGACAGATACCCTTATTTATCCGGGAGAAAACGGAATTCTTTATCTGATTAAGTTAAATACCAATTACGATCCGGAAGCGGGAACATTGTCCATCAGTCCCGACCCTGTGGTAAAATGGCATTATTACGGAACCAGATCAAGCGTAGAATCCTTCTGGGTAGGTATGGAAGACAGCGCTGCGGTTTACAAAGGATATCTTTTTATTGCAGACAACGGAGGGAATCTGATGTGTATCGATTTGAATACTCTGCAGCTTGTATGGGTGCAGGATATTCTGGATGATTCCAATTCCACACCGGTTTTAAGCGTTGAAGACGGAAGACTTTATATTTATGTCAGCACTTCCTTCAGGCTGGGCTGGAGAAGCTCTTCTTCTGCCACGGTTCCTGTCTGGAAGATCGACGCAGAGACTGGAGAGATTGTCTGGCAGAAGGATTATGAATGTTATAGTGACGAGGGAGTTTCCGGTGGTGTGCAGTCCACGATTGCAGTAGGAAAGAAGGAACTGGCTGATTATGTTTACGTCACGGTTGCCAAAACAGGAGAGTCTTATGGAAGCGGGGTTCTTGCCTGTCTGAATAAAAAAACAGGGGCTGTAGAATGGGAGCATGAGTCTGCTTATGCGTGGTCTTCTCCGGTCTGTGTATACAATGCAGATGGAAGCGGCCGTGTGATCTATGCAAACAGTACCGGACATATGTACCTCCTTGACGGCAAAACAGGACAGGAATTAAACAGAATTACCTTGGATGACAGCAACATCGAAGCATCGCCGGCTGTTTATGATAATATGCTGATCGTAGGAACGAGAGGCAGCAGGATCAAAGGAGTTAAACTGGAATAAACAGGATAAAAACTGGAAAGGGCAGAACCGGCAGCGGTTTTGCTCTTTTTTTGTGAGAGTGTATAAAGCAGAGAAACGATTGTGTCTCTGCGAAAGACATTTGTGCAAAAATTAAAATTTTTATAGATTCATCTAAGAAAATCGTATGTACTATGACGAATAGACATGCTATAATCGGTTCCAGTTTGTGGAAATATACTATACAGAGGCGGCTTTCATGTTCACGCTGATCTGGTAATCCACAGAGACGTGGCCGGAGACCGGAAAGGAGGAAGGTGCAGCGGTCAGGCGTTAACTAAGAATTTGACAGGAGGTTAAAGGATGAAAAAGTTATACAAGAAAGGATTAGGCGTAGCATTAGCAGTTACGATGGCATCATCAAGTCTGGCTGTTTATGCGGCAGAGGCGACAAAGGACGGATCGGGCGCGGCAGGTCTTTCTACAGAAGCAGCTCCTGAGGAAACAGTAGTTGACGGAAGTCAGTTCGCAGGTGAAGAATGGTATGATCAGAGAGCGACTTTCCAGGTAAATCGTGAAGATGCACATACAAGCTTCGTTTCCTTTGGAAGTGTGGAAGACGCAAGAGTACGCGACAAAGAAAAATCGCCGGCCTATCAGCTTTTAAATGGTGAATGGAAGTTTGAGCTTGCAGATAATCCGGAGGGAAGAAACACAGAGTTCTATAAAAATGATTATGATGTAAGCGGCTGGGCAGATATTAAGGTTCCGGCAAACTGGCAGACAGAAGGATACGATCATCCGAAATATACGGATACAAGACTTCCATGGGAAGGCGTAGAGATACCGGAACTGGGAATTGCACCGGTTAAATATAACCCGGTAGGTTCCTACAGAAGAGACTTTACGACTCCTGAGGAATGGGACGGAAAAGAAATTTTCGTATCTTTCCAGGGTGTTGAATCCGCATTTTATCTCTGGGTAAACGGAGAATATGTTGGATACAGCGAGGACAGCTATACACCTTCTGAATTTGATATCAGCCCATATCTGAATGCACCTGGAGAGCAGAATAATATTTCTGTTCAGGTATACCGCTGGTCAGACGGAAGTTACCTGGAAGATCAGGACTTTATCCGTTTAAGCGGTATTTTCAGAGATGTATTTTTATTCTGTAAAGATAAAAATGCTTCCATCTTTGACTTCAATTACACAACAGATTTGGATGACGACTACAACAACGCGGTTCTGAATGTAGAGACAACCCTTCGTCGCTATAATGAAGAAGGCAGCGCAGAAGGCTATACAGTAGATGCGACTTTATTCGATGCAGAGGGCAACGAAGTATTTACACAGCCGATGGAAGCTGCTTTTGACGGAAAAGAAGCAAAAGCGCAGATCGCAGTAGATGTAGAAGCTCCAAAGAAATGGTCCGCAGAGGAACCGAACCTTTATCAGCTTGTACTTGCATTAAAAGATGCAGAAGGCAATATTGTAGAAACAGCCGGATGTAATGTAGGTTTCCGTGAGGTAGAGATCATTAATAAGGGAACAACACAGTCCCAGATCATTATCAACGGAAAACCGATTATGTTTAAAGGTGTGAACCGTCATGAAACATCAGGAGAATCCGGAAGACATATTACAGAAGAGAGCATGATCCAGGATATTAAACTGATGAAACAGAATAATATCAATGCAGTAAGAAACTCTCATTATCCAAACGAAGCAAGATGGTATGAGCTTTGTGATGAATATGGTTTGTACATGATCGATGAGGCAAATATCGAATCTCATGGTGTAAATGACTATATTCCACAGAGTGATCCGGAGTGGATCCTTGCCTGCAAAGACCGTATGACAAGTACCATCGAGAGAAGTAAGGTTCATCCTTCGATTCTTTTATGGTCTCTCGGAAACGAATCCTACAATGGTGACGTATGGGCAGAGCTTGGTAAACTTTGTAAAGAACTGGATCCTACAAGACTTGTTCATTATGAAGGCCACAGAGACATTCCGGAAGTTGACGTATGGTCCAGAATGTACCGCCGTGTAAACAAACTGGATGAAATGGACAAATACGCCAATCCGCTGGGATGGTGGGGAAATTACGGTACAAAACCTGCATTACAGTGTGAATATGCACATGCAATGGGTAATGGTATCGGAAACCTGAAAGAATACTGGGATGTATATGAAAAATATCCGAACATTCAGGGCGGATTTATCTGGGACTGGGTGGACCAGACAATTTACATGGATACACCTACAGATAAGGTTCTTACAAACGAAGGCAAAAAAATTGAAGTCCTCCTGAAAGGCGAACTTGCAGAAGAAGGCAAGGACGGCAAGGCAATGGACGGATATGCACAGTGCTACAATGACAAAGCTCTTAACTTCAGAGGAAATGATGCGTTTACTCTGGAAGCATGGGTGAAACCGGAAGCTGTAGAAGAGACTTCTCCGATCATCACAAAGGGTAACGATGAATGGATGTGTACAGAGTCTTACGGTCTCCAGAGAAAAGTCGTATTTGACGACGAAACAGGAGAAAAAACAGATGACTATATCGAATTCTACATCTACAATCAGAACTGGGATGATGATAACGATGTTTACGAGAAAGTTTCCGCATCTGTTCCGACACCTGAAAACTGGGCAGATAACTGGCATCATGTAGCCGGTACTTTTGACGGAACAACACTGAAACTCTATATTGATGATGAAGAAGTTGCTTCTGCAGAAGATACGGTTGGTATTGCCGGCGGCGGTAATGCAGTAGGTATTGGCGCTGATATTACATACGATGCACAGAATCCAAATGTACCTGCAAACTTCAAGGGACTTATTGACAATGTTCGTATCTACAAAACAGCACTTTCCGCAGACGAATTAAAGAATGCAGAAAGAGAAGCAGATGACAATACCGTTATCTGGCTTGATTTTGACGAAACAACAGATAAGGACTATGCAAGAGAACAGTTCAACAGCTTCGGCGGTGACTGGGAAAACATTCCGGAAGGAAACCCGAACAATAAGAACTTCTGTGCAAACGGACTTGTTTCCGCAGACAGAACAGTACAGCCTGAGATGGTTGAAGTTAAGAAACTGTATCAGGATATTGAAATTACAAATCAGGACATCCTGAATGGTGTGATCAAAGTAGAGAACGAAAGTCTCTTTACAAATCTGAACGAATATAAGGGAACATGGGAACTGATTGAGGACGGAAAACCGATCCAGAGTGGTGAATTTACAGAAGAAGAACTGGATCTTGCACCGCTTACAGAAGGAACACTGACAATTCCGTTTACACAGCCGGAGTTAAAAGCAGGTTCTGAGTACTTCATGAATGTAAGCTTTACACTGAAAGAAGATACATCCTGGGCACAGGCCGGACATGAAGTTGCAAAAGAACAGATTGCACTTCTTTACGCAGTTCCATATGTAGAGGCAGAAGACGAAGCTTCTATTCCGGAAGTTACTGTTGATGATCAGGAAAAGACAACTCTTGTTAAAGGAGAAGACTTTGAACTGAATTTCAATAAGAAGAGAGGAACCATCGATTCCTTCACATACCAGGGAGTAGAACTTCTGAAGAACGGACCTACACCAAACTTCTGGAGAGCACCTACAGACAGCGACCTTGGATACTATTCTGCAAACACTCTTTCTGACTGGAGATATGCCGGATCAGACAGAAAGGTTACAGAGGTTACAGTAGACACAGAAAGCGCAAATAAAGTAGTGATTACTGTTAATGCAAAACTTCCTACCAGTGTAGAATCTGACTGGCAGCAGGTATATACCGTATACGGAACCGGCGATGTACAGATCACAAATACACTGAAACCGGGCAGCGCTGACCTTCCGATGATTCCTGAAGTAGGTAACCTTCTTATTCTTCCAGAAGAATTCCATAATGTTACATGGTATGGAAGAGGACCGGAAGAAAACTATATTGACAGAAAGACCGGATACAACGTAGGCATATATAAGAGCACAGTGGAAGATTTCTTTGTGGATTATATCAAACCACAGGAAACAGGAAACCGTACAGATGTAAGATGGGTAAGCATGACAAACGATGACGGAATCGGACTTCTTGCAAAAGCATCTACACCGATGGAATTCAATGCTCTTGAATACACACCGGAAGAACTGACAAATAATCTTCATTCTTACATGCTTCCGGAAAGCAACCGCGTAATCTGGAGACTGAATTACAAACAGATGGGACTTGGCGGAGATAACTCCTGGGGTGCAAAACCGCTTGATAAATACCAGATTCCATCAAACGAGACATATGAATACACCTACACACTGAAACCGATTTCTACAAGTGATGTAGATGCTTCTATGGCAGAATCTAAGGTAGTGCTTCCGTAACAGGAAACCGCATAATATTGTGCCTGAATAATTAAGGTGCACAAAAAACCACTTCGCGAGAAGTGGTTTTTTGATTTTCTTCCATGGAAAATCAGAATTATGTTTTTTTGACTTTACAAAGAAGTGAAAAAGTTTAATATGTATTTAACGAAAGTATGGAGGCAGTTTTCACATTGAGCTGTTATACTCTGTCCTGTAAGTAAGGTAAAAACAATTCCAGAGATTTGAAAAAGCAGAAGGAGAAAAAAGTTATTATGAAAGCAAAAAAAATCAGCGCATTTTTATTGGCAGCAGCAATTCTTTCCACTACGGCAGCGCCGCAAATAACGCTGGCAGCAGATGGAGCAGCCGAAACAACAGAAACGGGGATTCCGAAATATATTTTCCTTTTCATCGGAGACGGAATGAGTTATCCGCAGGTACAGACAACAAATTATTACCTCAATGCAGTGGAGGATGAGGGAGAGGATATTCTCACAAGTGAGAGCAAACTGAATATGATGAAATTTCCGGTAGCCGGTTCTGCGCAGACCTACGACAGCACTTCCTTCTGTCCGGATTCTGCATCAACTGCAACTTCTATTTCCACCGGACATAAAACCTACAGCGGAACGATCAATATGGATGAAAAGAAGGAGACTCCTTATGAGACCATTGCGGAAAAGCTGAAAAAACAGCTTGGCTATAAGGTGGGAATCCTATCCTCTGTAAACTTAAATCATGCCACACCGGCGGCTTTTTATGCACACCAGGATTCCAGAAATAACTATTATGAAATCGGCGAAGAGATGATCGCCAGTGAATTTGATTATTTTGCAGGAGGCGGACTGAAAAAAACAACTGGGGCCGACGGAGATAAAAAAGACTTGTATGAGCTGGCTGAGGAAGCCGGATACAAGGTGGTGAAAACCCAGGCAGAGGCAGAAAATCTCACGGCAGAGGACGGAAAAACAATCGTTATTGATGAGACCCTTGCTGATGACGATGCAATGAGCTATGATATGGATCGCGAAGAGGGTGAATGGGGACTTGCAGATTATGTTGAAAAAGGGATCGAGGTTCTCGACAACGAAACAGGATTTTTTATGATGTGCGAGGGCGGAAAGATTGACTGGGCCTGTCATGCAAATGATGCGGCGGCAACCATTACAGACACTGTGGCCATGGATGAGGCTGTAGGAAAAGCAGTGGAGTTTTATAACGAGCACCCGGATGAGACACTGATCCTTGTGACAGGAGATCACGAAACAGGAGGCCTGACAATTGGCTTTGCAGGAACTGATTACGATACCTTCCTTTCCAACATTTCAAATCAGAAAATTTCCTATGCGAAATTTGACTCTGATTATGTAGCTTCTTATAAAGAAGAAAAGACAGATTTTGACACGGTTATGGCAGATGTGACAGAGCTTTTCGGACTTCAGCCGCCGGTGACAGGGGAAGAAAAGACAAATCAGGCAGACAGCAAGGACGTTCATCCGGAGTCAGAGGATAAGGGAACTCTTGTACTGACAGAATATGAATATGACAAATTAAAAGCAGCATACGATACAACCATGAGCCGTACCGGAGAGGAAGAAGAATTCAGCCAGGAAGAATATGTACTTTATGGAAGCTATGAGCCGCTGACTGTGACCATCACACATATTTTGAACAACAAATCAGGTATCAGCTTTTCCTCTTATGCTCATACCGGACTGCCTGTGGAGGTTTTTGCAATGGGTGTCGGACAGGAGCAGTTTGGCGGATATTACGACAATACAGACATCTTTAACAAGATGGCAGCGCTTACAGGAGTAAATTAAAAATGATACAAAAGCTCAGGAAAAACAGTGTTTCACTTTTAGCGATCCTGATGATGCTCATCCTCATGGCCATTCCCACCGGCTATGAGGATGCTGTCATCTATAAGGGGACTGACAGAGTACGGGCAAAGGTACTTTCAACAGATGAAAGTACAGTGACGAATCACGGTCTGATTCGTTCAGGGGAACAATACTGCGAAATTGAAATCCTTGGGGGAAAATTTAAAGGGAAAAAAACAAAAGCTGTAAATATGCTCAGCGGTTCTCTGGAGTCTGACAAAATTTTTGCAGAGGGAGATCTTGCCCAGGTAGTCGTCAGCTATAAAGACAACGAGATTTTGTCCGTAACCATGAGCGACCATTACCGTATTGACAAAGAAATCATTCTTGCAGCTATGTTTGTGGCGCTTCTGGTTCTTTTTGCCGGTAAAACGGGACTGCGTGCAGTGTACTCCTTTGTGATTACAGTCTTGACAATCTGGAAGATCATGGTACCGGCTTATCTTCGGGGAATCAATCCCATCTGGTGCGGAATCCTGATCACCCTGTTCCTCACAGTGATGATTATTTTTCTTGTATATGGATTTGACAGAAAGACGATCGCTGCAAGCAGCGGAGCGCTTTTGGGCGTTCTTGTTACCTGTATCATCGGCTGTCTGTTTACGGATCTTTTTAAGATTCACGGAGCAGTAATGGCTTACTCGGAAAGTCTTCTTTATTCAGGGTATCAGGATCTGAACCTGACAAAGATTTTTATGAGTGGGATTTTTATCGGCGCATCAGGCGCGATGATGGATCTGGCTGTAGATATCACATCGGCTGTTCAGGAGGTTATTCGTAAGAAACCGGAAATCGGCTGGAAGGAAGCGGCTCAATCCGGAATGAATGTGGGGAGAGCCGCGATGGGAACCATGACCACAACCCTTCTGCTTGCCTATTCAGGAGGCTATATTGCTCTTCTCATGACCTTTATGGCTCAGGGAACCCCCATCGACCATATTTTCAATTATAAATATGTATCAGCGGAAATACTGGATACCATTGTGGGAAGCTTCGGCTTGGTAACTGTAGCGCCGTTTACAGCCCTTACAAGCGCATGGCTCTTAACTCCCAGAAAAAAGTGAAAACCCCGCCAGGGGAGCTGACGGGGCCTTCGAGGGGAGTATAAATAATTAAATAAGGGGTTCGTTCCCGACGGGTTTGATATGGATTTTTATGGGGTAAGATGCCTGTAAATAGGGCGAAAACAGCTTATATTAGATGGTGTAATGTGTTATCGTGTGCGGTGGGTTGTGTCAGATTTGTGTCAGAACGATGAGGGCTGGTTGGTATAGTGATAATGAAAAATCGAATCAAGAATCGTCTTGATTCGATTTTTTTGTGAATTTTTGTCGAAATTAAATTTACCGGAAATAGGAGGGAATAACTTGTCATTGTATATGCAAAATGATAACATAGAAACAGATAAAATGATTAGGGAAGGGAGAGTGGCGTATGAAAAATATAAATATTCCAGTAGGTATTTCCGATTTTCGTGAAATAAAAGAAGGAAATTATTACTATATAGATAAAACAGGATTGATTGAAGAAATTTTGCGAACTCCGGGAACAAAGGTGACATTATTTACCCGACCCCGCCGTTTCGGAAAAACACTGGGAATGAGTATGCTTGCACACTTTTTTGATATTAGAGAGGATAGCAGGGAACTCTTTCAGGGATTAAAGATAAGCGAAAATCGTGAGCTGTGTGAAAATTGGATGAATCAGTATCCGGTGGTACTGCTGTCTTTTAAGAATGTGGATGGGCTGGATTATTCACTTGCCTATAAAAGACTTTGTGGACAACTTTCGGATTTATTCTTAAGATATGGGTATTTACTTGACAGCGATTGTGTAAATGAAACAGATAAAAAGAATTTTCGATACATTAGGGATGAAAATGCAGATGAAGGCTTAATTAGCAGAGCATTGAGTATTTTGCTGCGAATGTTGAAGGATTACCACAATAAGCCGGTGATTCTCCTTCTGGACGAATACGATGTTCCCGTTGCCAAGGCAAACGCCAACGGATACTATGAACAGATGCTTGATACGATGAGGGGGATTCTGGGTGCTGCTCTGAAAGATAATACATTCCTTAAATTTGCGATTGTAACCGGATGTCTTCGAATTACGAAGGAAAGTATCTTTACAGGACTGAATAACTTTACGATGGACACAATTCAGGACAGTCGATATGATGAATTTTTTGGCTTTACTCAGGCAGAGGTAGACAGGCTTTTGGAAGATGCCGGTCTGATTCTTCATGCGGAGGAAATGAAAGCGTGGTATGATGGCTATCGTTTCGGAGATATGGAGGTATATTGTCCGTGGGATGTGGTAAATCATGTGGATAATCTGCTACAGAACCCGGAAATAGAACCGATCGGCTACTGGAAAAATTCCAGTGACAATGCGATTATCCGTTCGTTTATTGATTATTCCGGACCGGCGATTACACAGAAATTTGAAACGCTGTTGTCCGGAGGGTATATCACTGAAAATATTCAGGAAGACATTACCTACAATTATCTGCATTCCTCAGAGGAAAATCTTTGGAGCATCCTCTATTTTACAGGGTATCTGACAAGAGTATCCGATGAAAAAGTGAACAAGGAACTGCCGAGAGATTACTATGCATTGAAGATTCCCAATAAAGAAATCAAAGAGATATTTGAAACCACGATTAAAAAGTGGTTTACCGAGAGCACACAACAGATGGACAGGAAAGCGTTGTTTGCATCAATCTGGAACGGAGATGCTAAGAAAGCAACAACGGAAATCTCCAAGCTGCTCCGCCGGACAATCAGCTATTACGATTACAGGGAGGATTTCTATCATGCTTTTTTTGCAGGGATTTTCGCAGGGGCAGGATATGTGGTACAGTCTAATAAAGAGCATGGGGAAGGACGCAGCGACATTATCGTGCAGGACTACGCAGGAGATCGTCTGGCTGTATTTGAGGTCAAGTATTCAAGAAAGCTGGAAGATCTGGAAGCAGATTGTGAAAAAGCAATCGAACAGATTGATGAAAAAATGTATGCGGAGGAATTTCAGGATACTTATGCCGAAGTTATCTGTTATGGAATAGCGTTTTATAAAAAACGGTGTAAGATTTTAAAAAAATAAAGAAAATGGATTGAGACGAAAAATCTCAATCCATTTTTTATTGTAAAGCTTTGATAATCTTTAAAATTTGTTTCTGTGTATCGTACGGACATAATTGAAGTTCATGTAAGATTTCCTGTTCCAAAGCAGTTTGGGGAGAAGCGTATTCATCTGCTAAGATATAGTCCACCGTGGTATCCAGTGCATTGCACATTTGAACCAGTGTTGGAAGGGAGACTTTTGCACGGTTATTTTCAATGTTGCTGATATGGCTAGTGTTTACATCCGCAATATTGGCAACATATTCCTGAGTGATTCCCTTGGAGATGCGAGTTTCCTTTAATTTTGATGCTATTCTTTTAAAATCTATATCGCGCATGTCAAACAACCCTTTCATAAAAGAATATGTGCCTATTATATAATTTATATAGCTGTGGTATAATAATCTATAACTAAATAAATATTAGTAATAACAGCGTATCTGTTTGTTTAAGGGAAGGAGAAGATATTAATGGGATTTTTTGATAGTTTGATGAAAGGTTTCAATGGAGTACAACAAGATCGAGAGAATAAAGAAATCATCGATTTGTATAATGATTCGTGTGAGGGGAATCAAAATTATCGTAGAACAGCATTTGAAAATTCACAATCAAATCATGGATGGTACACATGTGCAAGATGTGGAAGAAAATTTAGGCGAACTCAGAGGTTTGATGTGGAGTGACATTGATTTTAAGAATAAAGTGATTCATGTTCAGAGAACGATGAAATATTTTCATGGGAAAGGTACAACATTGGATTCTCCTAAAACGGAAAGCAGCAATCGTGATATTCCGATGCTGGATAATGTATACTGAATTTTAAAATCACACAGACTAGAGCAGAAGAAGATGAAGATGTATCTGGGAGAAAAATGGATAAATGATTTTCCGGATTTGGTCTTTACGAATCCTTGGGGCAGACATATCAGTGATACGGCTGTAAATAACGATATGAAGAAGATTGAAGATAAGATTACAGCATCCGGCGTGGAGTTTGAACATATCTATCCTCATGTGCTGCGCCATACCTTTGCCACAAGGGGACTGGAACAGGGAATCCCGCCAAAGGTAATGCAGGAGCTTCTGGGGCATACCAGTATTACTATGACGCTGGATATCTATAGTCATGTACTTCCGGACACAAAAGCAAAAGAACTGGAGCCCCCGCAAACCCCTGTAAATACAAAGTGAAAACCCCGCCAGGGGAGCTGACGGGGCCTTCGAGGGGAGTATAAATAATTAAATAAGGGGTTTATGTAAAAAAAATTTTTGAAGGGTAAATTCTTTTTACAAATAAGATTATAATATAGATTGGAAGAAAATGCAATATCCTTTGATGAATATTCCTGCAAGTTTTTGGGACAATAGTTACTGTTCACTTTGTTCGATGCAGCAAGGTGACTACAATTTAATTGTCCAACAGGAGGAAGCTTAAAATGGCAAAAAACTATGAATCTGAAAGTAAAACAAACAAAAACAGTACAGGTACTTCCGGCAAGAATTGCAAAAATTCCTATGGAAACGAAATGAACTCCAGAAACGAAAATAAATATGCAAATGAGATATCTTCCAGAAATGAGTCTGGCAGCGACGCTTCCGGAAAAAACGCACGAAATAAATCTCAGAACAAGGCGTCTCAGTCTTACAATTCTGAAGGAACCTCCTCCAGATATTAAAATTCCGAAATCTGAGAGCTGCCTTTGGAAAATGCTGCAACGATAAAGATCAGGAAAATACGTTACCGTTTACAGCAACGAAAATACAAAAGAGAAAAGAGAAGGAATCTCTCCTGCGCGGCGTATGCTTCGCAGGAGATTCTTTTTTAAAAAAGTAACATATAATATAGGAAAAGAACAAGGAGTCAGTTATGTTTCCGGTGGAGACGATTTCAGCCAGGATGCTGGATTATTATGTCGGGCGTTCAGACGCTTTACTGATAGATCTGCGCAGCCGGGAAGAGTTCCGACGAGGGCATGTGAGGGGAGCTGTAAACATACCTTATATGGAAGCGGAAAACCGTCTGACGGACTTTCCCGGGGAGAAAACCCTGATTTTATACTGCAGCCGGGGAGGGGCAAGCTTAAAGCTTGCAAAACAGCTTGCAAAGCTTGGCTATAAAACCCGCTCCGTGATCGGCGGATTTAGCGCTTATCGCGGAAGAAATCTTGTAATTTCTTCATAAGCGTGATAATGTAGAAGAGAAAAACGAGTAATGATTTATCATGAGGAGAAAATGTATGAAATACATGTTTGCATCAGACATTCACGGTTCTGCATATTATTGCAGAAAAATGCTGGAAGCATATAGAAATGAAAAGGCAGAGCGCCTGGTGCTTCTGGGCGATCTGCTTTACCATGGCCCGAGAAATGACCTGCCCAGGGAGTATGCGCCCAAGGAAGTCATACCCATGCTGAACAATATGAAAAAAGAAATCTATGCAGTCAGGGGGAACTGCGAGGCGGAAGTAGACCAGATGGTGCTGGAGTTTCCTGTGCTGGCAGACTACTGTATCCTGAATATTGACGGGAAAACCCTGTATGCAACACACGGACATGTCTATAATCAGAACAATCTGCCTCCCATGGTGGAGGGGGATATTCTCATCCACGGACATACTCATGTGCTGAAAGCAGAGCAGATGGACGGCTATATCCTGTTAAATCCGGGCTCTGTGTCTATCCCCAAGGAAGGCAATCCACCTACATATGCAGTGCTGGAGAATGGAACCTTTACCATTAAGGACTTTGAAGGCAACATAGTGAAAAGCATTACACTCTGAGAAAAGGAAAAAATATATGGAAAAATTTGAACTGATCGCGCCCTGCCATTTCGGAATGGAGGCAGTGCTGAAGCGCGAAATACTGGATCTGGGATACGAAATCAGCAAAGTGGAGGACGGAAAAGTCACATTCTTTGCAGACGCACAGGGAATCGCGGATGCGAACGTATTTCTCCGCACAACGGAGAGGATCCTTCTGAAAGTGGCAGATGTAAAAGCAGAAACCTTTGACGAGCTTTTTGAGAAAACAAAAGCCCTGCCCTGGGAAAACTTCATTCCAAGAGACGGCAAATTCTGGGTTGCAAAAGCGAACTCTGTAAAAAGTAAGCTTTTCAGCCCCTCAGATATCCAGTCGATTATGAAAAAGGCGATCGTAGAGCGTTTAAAGGGGATATATCATATCTCC
Source organism: Clostridiales bacterium (assembly GCA_019416265.1). Classification (GTDB taxonomy): domain Bacteria; phylum Bacillota; class Clostridia; order Lachnospirales; family Lachnospiraceae; genus Blautia_A. The sequence goes on from DXXQ01000041.1 coordinate 34,277, forward strand.
TGGTTTGAAGAGGACGGCGCAAGCTTTCCCATTCGTGTGTCTTTTATGAAGGATGTTGCCACCATCGGGATCGATACCTCAGGCGTTTCCCTTCATAAGAGAGGGTATCGTCAGATGACAGTAAAGGCGCCGATCACAGAAACACTGGCGTCTGCGCTTATTATGCTCACACCATGGAACAGGGACAGAATTCTGGTGGATCCGTTCTGCGGAAGCGGAACCTTTCCCATTGAGGCGGCTCTTATAGCTGCAGACATTGCGCCGGGAATGAACCGTTCGTTCCTTGCTGAGGACTGGAAGCACATTGTTCCCCGTAAATGCTGGTATAATGCGTCGGAGGAGGCTCACGACAGAGTAAACTTAAATATTGATACAGATATTCAGGGGTATGATATTGACCCGGAGGCTTTAAAAGCAGCCAGAGCCAATGCGAAGCTTGCAGGAGTGGAAAATCTCATTCATTTCCAGCAGAGAGCTGTAAAAGACCTGCGTCATCCGAAACCTTACGGATTTATTATCACAAATCCGCCTTACGGCGAACGTCTGGAAGAGAAATCTGCACTTCCGCAGCTTTACCGTGAAATCGGTCAGAGCTTTGAAAGGCTGGATAAGTGGTCCATGTACCTTATTACCTCTTATGACAGAACAGAGAATGACATAGGAAGAAAGGCAGACAAAAACAGGAAAATCTATAATGGTATGCTGAAAACCTACTATTATCAGTTCCTCGGCCCTCGTCCGCCTAAGAAAAATACAGGAAAATAAACAGTCTGCAGAGAAACGGAATAAGGAAAGAAGGTTTTTTACAATGAAGAAGATAATTTTTGCCACGGGAAATGAAGGGAAAATGAGAGAAATCCGTGAAATTCTCTCAGATTTGGATGTGGAGGTACTCTCTATGAAAGAAGCCGGAATTAAGGCGGACATCGTGGAGGATGGAACTACTTTTGAGGAAAATGCCGTAATTAAGGCAAAAACAATCTGCGAGCTGTGCGGAGAAATCACTCTTGCAGACGATTCAGGTCTGGAAATTGACTATCTTAACAAGGAACCGGGAGTTTATTCTGCCCGTTATATGGGAGAAGACACTTC